>NZ_CP012600.1:4313863-4597587 GCF_001278705.1 Bacillus gobiensis | reverse complement strand
CGTTATGCGCGATCTTGTACCGTTATGCGCGATCTTTCCGATTTATGAGCGATCTTGGGCTCGTTATGCGCGATCTTTCCGATTTATGAGCGATCTTGGACTCGTTATGCATGATCTTTCCAATTTATAAGCGATCTTGGTACCGTTATGCGCGATCTTTCCGATTTATAAGCGATCTTAGTTCCGTTATGCGCGATCTTTCCGATTTATAAGCGATTTTGGGGTAAGCCGCAATGATTGAAGAAAGTTGTCTATTTTCGACGAATGCTACTTATGATAAGCTGAATATTCAGGTATCAGTCATGTAGGGAGTGGATTAAAAATTGAAATCTAAAGAAAATCTATTGTGGGGTTTACTTTGTGTATACGGTATTCTATACGTTTTATTATATATGGGCTACTACCTCATAATTAACATTCTGCATTCTTCTTACAGTGTCATTAGTACAACAGCCATTATATTGCCTTTCGTTTTTTTGCTGCTATTTCTTTTGATTTTATGGAAATATACTGAAATAAGAAAGGCTAAATTTCTGGCCATGACCGCGATTGGTATAATTCCGCCGCTGTATTGTGCAATTATTTTAGGGGTTAACGAATATAGATCAAATTTCACTGTCGAAAAATGGGTAGATCACGAGAATGAAAGAGTATATATGATTGATGATTTTTTTAATACATATGACCTAATAGGTATGGAAAAAGACGAAGTCAATTCGCTATTGGGAAAGCCAACTGTAACAGAGTATTTTAAAGAAGATGATAATATTGTTTATTACCTTGGAGATGAGCGGGGGCTGATTAGGATAGATAGTGAGTGGTTAGTCTTGCGGTTCAACGATGAAGAGCAGGTTGTGAATTATGAGATACGAACGGACTAATATTATTGAAAAAGGACCAAAACAGGTCCTTTTTCAACAGGGCTCTAATTAAAAAGTAATTACGCCTGTAAGCAGCGCGATCGCAATCATTACAAAACAAGAACCTAATGCCCATTTAAATATGAACTTTTGATGGTCCCCGAACTCGACACCTGCCATACCAACAAGTAAATAGGCAGAAGCCATTAAAGGACTCATTGCATGGACTGGCTGGCCCAAAATGGATGCACGGGCAATTTCTGCTGGATCTACGCCATAAGCTTCTGCAGTTTGCGCCAAAATCGGCAGGACACCGTAATAGTAAGGATCATTTGCCATGAAATACGTAAATGGAATACTCGTGACTGCTGTAATCACTGCAAAATATGAGCCTAGTGACTCAGGAATAATGGCAACTAAACTGTTCGCCATTTCATCAACCATTTCTGTTCCGGATAATATGCCTGTGAAAATCCCGGAAGCAAACACTAAGCCTACAACAGCCAGAACGTTTCCTGCATGATTAGATATTCTCTCCTTCTGGTCATCCAATTTAGGATAATTAATCATGAGGGCGATGACAAAGGCGATCATGAATAAAATAGGCAGCGGCAATACTGACGTAATTAAGCAAACGAGTAATGAAACTGTTAACAATAAATTTATCCATAAAAGCTTGGGTCGCTTGAAGCTTTCCGTTTCTAAAGCTGCACTTTGCTGACTTATTGTTAGTTTATCCTCCTCTGAATATTGAATCTCGGCAACTCCTATTCTTTTACGCTCTTTTTTTCCAAGAATATATGCTGTAAATAGCGTCCATAATGCTCCGCCAGCCATTACAGGAATAAGCGGTGTAAATACATCCGCAACATCAAGCTGCAGTGCGCTTACTGCTCTTGCAGTCGGCCCTCCCCATGGTGTCATGTTCATAAAGCCAAATGACAGCATCGCTATACATGTTAAAATAAGCGGATTCATTCCTAATCGTTGATAAAGCGGCAGCATAGCTGATACCGTAATCATATAGGTTGTCGTTCCATCCCCATCAAGTGCTACCATCATGGAAAGGAGTGCTGTACCGATTACAATTTTTAATGGATCTCCCTTTACTACAGCTAAAATTTTGCCCACAAGAGGGTCAAACAACCCAGCATCAATCATTATCCCAAAGTAGAGAATGGCGAACATTAACATCACACCAGTCGGAGCAACCTGCTTTACGCCTTCTAACATCATTTCACCGATACCAGGTCCAAATCCGCCGAATAATGCAAACAAGATCGGAATCACAATTAACGCTACCAGGGCGGACATCCGCTTTGAAATAATTAAATACATAAATACGATGATCATTGAAAAACCTAAAAACGCTAACACAATGATTTCCCTCCCCTTTTTAGAAGCTTTAATATATGACATATTCTGGTGTAATTAATTCTTGTTGAATGCGCTTTCAAAAAGTTCTAAAGCTGCTAATCCTTTGCTTCTTTTCATCTTACGAGAGGGGGGCATTCAAGTAAATATTATTTAATTTAAATGATTTAAGATTTATAAATGCATTTTGTTCTTTTTGTTCAATTTCGAAAAATCGCTGCATCGATGCCGGCAATTACGGTGTGCCTTCAATTTCCCTGTGATAATACTTGTTCTGCTCTTTGAGAAAATCCTTAGATTCCCAACTGTTTTTATAAAAGGGCTCCCAGTTGTTTTTTTGCAAGAGTTTCTCCCACTCTTCTTTTTTCACCATTTTGTTCATCACGTCGTCCCAAAACATAATCTCTTCTTTGGTCATTTTGTCAGATCCCATGATTCCTCTCCAATGTGCAAAGACAAAATCAATTCCTTCCTCCCTCCAGGTTGGAACGTCTGGGAGGCTTTCTATTCGTTTTTCCGATGTAGTAACCAGAATTTCGATATGATTGGCTTTAAAGTGTGCCAGCGCTTCGTTCACTGATCCAGACGCCACGTCGATTTCATCATTGGCCAAAGCATCGAATAAATCATTGCCGTTGTTATATTGTAAAAACTGCAGTTTATCAGTAGAAATCCCGGCCTTTTCTACTGCTTTGACAAAAGACAGCTGGTCATCATTTCCGATGGAGGGTGCAAATCCTATCTTAAGCTGTCCTGGATTTATTTTCAGAACTGAAATTAAATCAGCTGCAGACTTCAGCTTCGAATCTTTAGGCACAGCGGTTACATGCCACTCTTTTGTGAGAATTGCCAGAGGATGGAACTCATCATATCGGACGGTGCCTTTTCCTAACAGATTATTACTTAAAAGCAAGCTGGAATTTAAACTAATAACATGTCCATTTCGTTTCTGAAGATACTTCCACCCTTCATCTTCTCCGGTTATGTACTTGATTTGAATTGGTTTTTTAAAAAAATGATTGGAGTCGATTACGGTTTTCATCGCACGTGCTGTCATATCCCAGCTGCCTCCTGGCTCAGCCGGAACAACAATTTCCATCGGTGAATTAGAGAACGGAAGCTGAAAGGACGGCATTTGGCTGCCGCCGATGAAAATGAATCCTATGAAAAACATTGATGTCCATATTTTTTTCATCGTGATCCCCCTGTTCTTCTTTAGGAAAGATAGTATCTTCGTTCCGGTCTGCCGATAATGCCGTATTCCAGCTCTGCTTTTGCTTCTCCTAAACTGACAAGATACTCCACATACCTTCTTGATGTGGTTCTTGAAACACCCATTTTTTCTCCGATTTCCTCTGCTGTAATGCCCTCTTCAGTACCCTTTAGAACACGCTTTACCTTTTCAAGTGTGATTGAATTAATCCCCGTAGGCAAATAAGATTTTCTCTCTTCTTGATTTTGGGTACCAAAATACAAATCAAGATCGGCTTGATTGATATCGGTTTTTGAATCTATAAACTGCTTTTTTTTCTTATATTCTCCCATCACTTGGGCGAATTTTTCAGATGATACAGGTTTTATTAAATAATGGAAAACCCCTGAGCGCAGTGCATCCTTTAATAAAGCTGTTTCTGTTGCTGCGGTGATCACAATAACATCTGTTTTCGGATAGTCTTTGCGAATGTCTGGAAGAATCTTCGTCCCTAATTCATCCGGCATATACAGATCCAACAGAAGCAAATCAACCTTGAAACGAGAGAGAAGTTCAATCGTTTCTTTTGCATTAAGCGCTTTTCCTTTAAGAGCGAACCCCTCCATTTGGCTCAGGTACTTCTCATGAATAGCTGCAATGCGAAAATCATCCTCAGCTATGACCACGTTGAGCATTCAAAATCCCCCTATTTCTTTCTTTCGGTAAATAAACAGTAAAAACCGCGCCTCCGTTTTTTAAGTTGGAATATTCAATAAATCCTTTAAGCTCTTCTACAACTTCCTTCACATTGGCAAGGCCATACCCTCTTTTTTCCCCTTTAGTTGAAAATCCTTTTTTAAAAATGTCATCGTCGTGCCTCTCCGAAAACCCTTGTCCACTGTCAGACACTTCAATAATAATATCTCTGCCGATATCCGTAATAAAAAAAGAAACTTCTCGTGTCTCTGAAAGGCGTACTGCCTCTATTGCGTTATCAATCAAGTTCCCGATGATTGTGATAAAAGGTGAAATTCCTAAATGCTCCGGCAAAGACTCTAGATAGCTATTTTCATCGATCAGTAGATGGACCTTTTTTTCAGAGGCTTTCCCTAGCTTACCGAGCAAAATAGCTTGGATTTTTTGCGAATGAATATTCTGCAATAAAAAATCATGCTGCTTTATTTGGAAAGCGTATTCATTTTTTATTAACTCAATAGCTTCATCGTATTCTCCGAGCTCGAGAAGTCCCAGAATAACATACAGCTTATTTGAAAATTCATGGGTCTGCGCTCTTAGGTCTTCCGAATATTTACTGACCTCCGTCAGTGTGTCAATCAGTTTTTTTAATTCTGTCTTCTCTCGAAAACTTACAACGACCCCATGGATTTTATTTTTGTCTTGAATCAGCTTCGAATTTAAGATGAACGTCTTTTCACGATAACGAACCTCTTCATTCGATTTTGACTTCCCTTGCAAAATTACTGAGGTCAAGCCTGCATCTGGCATAATATTGTCTATGTGCTGGTGGATCGGTGCCTCATTTAATTCGAGCAATTCTTCTGCAGAAGTATTTGTCATTGTAATCGTCCCAGAGGTATCAATAGCCAGAATGCCTTCTTTAATTGCTTGAAGAATGGCATTTCTTTCATAAAACAGGGAGGCGATTTGCTGCGGCTCTAAGCCGAATGTATCCTTCCTTATGTTTCTTGCCAGCACAATTGCACCCATCGCACCGATCAAAAGCACGATTACTGCCAAGTATCCAAGAGTTGTCAGATGACGGATGATGCTTTTATTGATTTGAGACTTTGAAATATCTACATATACTCCGCCAACGACTTGATTGTAATTTTCATACTCTATGATAATTGGAGCACTTCCCCTGATCATAGTGTGATTTTCATTAGAAGCTTCAGCTACAGTTGAAGCACCAAACACCACAGTTTTACTTAGCTCCTTGTCATTGATACTGGCTGCTTTTTCCTCGGCATTCTCATTTACGCTTGCAAAAACAATCTGTTCTCGATCGGTTATGTAGATTGCACTTGCATCAACCTGTGTCATAATCTGCGTGATGTCGGCATCGAGATTATCCAATGAATCATCTGCTTTAAATGACAGTTTGAGAGGCGTCATATATGAAATCGTTTTCGCAGTTTGCAACGCCAATTGCTCCGCCTGCTTTTGTCTATCCTTTGATTGAAGGTAGGCAAAAATCGATGTGAGCAGTGTAATGACGACAAGAAGCAGTACGATAACCAGGAGCATGATTTTTTTTTGAAGCGTCATCTTTTTTGTCTGCACGTTAACCGCTTCCCTTCCATCCCAAGCAGCTGCCTTCTATTATCATATCATGTTTAGGAAGCTTTGAAATTGCGAAAAAAGGCTTACCCTAAGTAGAGTAAGCTCTCTTCATTTTGATTCATCGCTCTTTGCCAAATCTCATTTGATTGATTTTTTCAATTCTTCAGCGGCAAACTCTACATTGGTACCGATAATTACCTGAAGCGAATTTCTTCCCGTTCGTACAGTTCCTTTGGATCCGGCTTGTTTAAGGAGCGATTCATTGACCATTGTTAAATCATGAAGTGTCAGGCGTAATCTGGTCGCACAGTAATCAATTGTTTCTATATTTTCCGCTCCTCCGAGGCCGGTAAGAAGAATGTTTTCACCAGCGACTGCGGCGGCAGCTTCATTTTGAGACAATACCTCGTCTTCTACTGCATCATCTTCCCGTCCTGGAGTTTTTAAATCCATGGCCTTAATTAGGAAGTAGAACACGACAAAGTAAACCACTCCGTAAATGAGACCAACTAAAAGCAATAGTATCGGCTTTTCGGATATGCCGAAGTTTAATAGGTAATCAATTCCTCCGGCTGAAAACGTAAAACCGCTTCGTATATCCAATACATTCACGATAAAGAGAGAAAGTCCGGTTAATATGGCATGAATAAAGTAGAGAAAAGGGGATAAAAACATAAAAGTAAATTCAATGGGTTCGGTTATGCCCGTAATAAAAGAGGTTAAGGCAAGACCTAACAAAAAGCCGGCTGTTGCCTTTCGTTTTTCAGTTTTGGCCGTTATAATCATCGCCAAGCATGCACCTGGCAGACCAAACATCATGACTGGGAAAAAGCCCGTCATAAAGGTTCCGGCAGAAGGGTCATTAGCAAAGAAACGTGAAAGGTCGCCGGTCACACCGTTATATTCACCAAATTGAAACCAAAAGATATTATTTAAAACATGGTGCAAGCCAAGCGGAATTAATAATCGGTTAAAAAAGCCAAACAGGCCGGCACCGACTGGTCCCAGGCTCAAAATCCAATTTCCTAAACCATCGATGGCGCTTTGAATAGGCGGCCAGATATAGCCGAATATTCCAGCCAAAATGATCATTGTAAAAGCAGTCAAAATAGGAACAAGCCTCCGCCCGCTGAAAAAACCTAAATAATCGGGAAGCTTCGTATCTTTAAATCGATTATAAAGAAAGCCGGCAACGACGCCTGAGAGGATGCCTCCAAGAACAGCCATGTTGTTTGCTTCATTGATTGTAGTTATCCCAGCCGTCAAAATAAAGTAGCCAATTGCTCCCGACAGCGCGGCGGCACCATTTCCATCCTTTGATAGCCCAAAAGCGATTCCAATCGCAAAAATGAGCGGCAAATTCCCCAAAATGGCATTACCCGCTTGAAAAATAAAAGGGATATTGAACACATCCTCGCGCCCGAGCGATAATATGATCCCCGCAGCAGGTAAAACAGCAACAGGCAGCATAAATGACTTTCCTAATCTTTGAAGAAATTGAAGCATAATCTTTCCCCACTTTCCTTTTATTTTCAAATATATCACAAAGGTGTCTAGTGATATAGACCAGTTTTCATAGACAAACACTTAATTTTTTCAATTTTCATATAAAGAAAGAGGTGATAATAAATACTGAGCATTTCCAATTCGGCCATTCCGTATGGTAAGCTTATTTAAAAGAAAATTTACGATAAAGAAAGCGGGATCGAAACGTGATAGTAAGAAATGATGAAGAACTAGAAGGATTAAAAAAAATAGGAAAAATCGTAGCCTTGGCCAGGGAAGAAATGAAGAGCAAAGCTGTGCCGGGCATGACAACTCTAGAATTAGATTTAATCGGAAAAAAGGTTCTTGAGGAACACGGAGCCGTTTCAGCACCGATTAAAGAATATGATTTCCCAGGAAACACCTGCATCAGCTTGAATCAAGAGGTGGCGCATGGGATTCCAAGCAGCAAGACCATTTTAAAAACAGGGGATTTAATTAATATTGATATTTCTGCTGCCTTGGATGGCTATTATGCAGACACTGGCATTTCTTTTGTATTGGGTGAAGAAAACGAACAATTGCAAAAGCTATGTCTTGCCGCCAAAGCTGTATTTGATAAAGGCCTGCTTCAAGCAAGGGCAGGGAAACGCCTTAATCAAATTGGCAGAGCCGTTTTTAATGAAGCCAGGTCACAGGGCTTCACCGTTATAAAAAATCTGACCGGGCACGGAATCGGCACTAGCCTTCATGAGCCGCCGAATCACATTATGAATTACTACGATCCTTTTGACAATGAACTACTGAAAGACGGAATGGTCATTGCATTTGAGCCATTCGTTTCAACAGGAGCCGAACACATTGTCGAGGGCGGCGACGGCTGGACATTTAAAACCCCCGATGGAAGCTTAGTAGCGCAAATCGAACATACCATTGTCATTACAAAAAATGAACCGATTATTTTAACAGAGCTTTAGAAGAAATTTCTTTCTGCTTTCCGGGTAAATATAGGTCAAAAGTCTCAGTTTTAAAAAATCACCACTCATCCCTTTTCATACATTTTTTATAGATGTTACAATGCCCCCATGCCAAAAATCATGATGTCTATTATCATGCAATTTTTTGTAAAGGAGTGTTGTTTCATGCATTACGGAAGCAAAGGCTGGTATGTGGAAGAACTAAGAAAAATCGGAGTCTCCTCATTCGAAGGCAGAAAAACTCAAAGCTTCAAAAAATATTTTTTAGCTCGCCTTCTAGAGCAAAAAAAATAAATTATTGATATAACTCCTTTCAGCAAAGAATGAGTGCTGAAAGGAGTTTTTGCTTTAAAGGCTGGCTGCCATTTTTTCAAAAGAAGCTCTCCAGCTTTCAGATAGTGCATCCACTTTAAGGACCTTTTCAATTCCTTCTCGATTCTCTTTATCATGATATTTGATATGATTGGCAAAATGAACGGAAATTTGACTGGGATCTCTGGAAATTCGCTTAAGGACAGAAGCAGGAGTAACCTTGCCTTCATTGAGTACGCGAAAATAAAAGCCAGTAAAACCAGACATCTGGACCTTTAACGGCATATCCTTTACGTCATACTTTTTTGCCAGCTTAAAACACGGCTGACGAGGCTGGCTAATTTGTACAACAGCTTCCCCGAGAGCAAATACGTCCCCGATATATACGTCTTTTTCAGTTAAACCTTCGACCGTCAGATTCTCGCCAAATGCAGAACCTTCAAGTGTTTTGTTTAATTGAGATTCCCAGTATGGATAGTGATCATACGGATAAACACATACTGCTTTATCTCGGCCCCCATGATAAACAAGATCCGCTTGCCTGTCTCCTTCAAAATTAACCTCTGATAAAAACACGGGCTGATCAACACGATGTTTATAAATGCTTGTCTCAATCTGTTTTCCATTAAATTCGTAGGTCTTCGGTTTTCCGACATGAATAGAGTGAATACGAAACGACTCATTTTCCATGTGACAGTACCTCCTTCTCTCGTATGCTCATATTCTATCCAATCCCGCTAAATTTTGTCTATCACCCTGGCGTTGTGATAGTATGAAAGTAAAATTAAGAGGTGTTTTCTATGCTTCAATACCATATCGTTGTAGAAGGTCGCGTACAGGGTGTCGGGTTTCGCTATTTTGTCCAGAGTGAAGCAGAGAAAAACAAGCTGACCGGTTGGGTAAAGAACCGCATGGACGGAGCCGTTGAAATTTTAGCGGAAGGACCTGAAGAAAGCCTTGCTGACTTTGTTGAATCCGTTCAGAAGGGCAATCGATTTTCACGCGTTAGAAATGTAACAGTAGAAGAAGCAGCAGCAACAGAATCATACAAAAATTTCGCAATTGCTTATTGAAGGTGATTGGCAGGCTTACATGCCCCTGTTGATGTCTTCTTTTTTCAGGTTACAGGGCGCGCTGGCTATTGTACAGCTACGGAGACTTTAAAAAGTTCGGTGACAACCGGGTGTTGTCATACGACTTATGAAATACGTGAGTCGTTGACGGAGAAAGCGGCGGGATCAGCCACTTCCAATCTCCTGTAACTTTTCTGTTGTTTGCTGCTTCCGTTTTTTCGAATGTATGGAATTGGGCATCTGCTGTATGATGATCAACGATACTCACTCCTTCTTTTCGATAGGAATGGAGAACGGCTGCTGTTAATTCAACGAGGGCCCGATCCTTCCAAAGCGTGCTGTTTCTTTGTGTATTCAGTCCTATAGCGGCTGCTGTTTTTTTCAACAGGTTATAACGTTTTTCATCAGCCAGATTACTGACCCCGATCTCCGTGCCCATGTACCAGCCGTTGAACGGAGCAGCCTGGTAGTGAATACCCCCAATTTCGAGAATCATATCGGAAATGATAGGAACGGCATACCATTTCAAATTCAATTTGTTAATTGCTTTGTAGTCTGGATGGCTAATCGGAATTTCCTTTACCAGCTCATTAGGAATTTGATGCCACACAGGAGGAGCGTTTCCAATCTGAAAAACGAGCGGCAGTACGTCAAAATTCGTTCCTTCGCCTTTCCAGCCCATCTCTTCGCACTTTTTCGTTAATTCAATCGCAGCGGGATCTCCGATGATTCCATTTGATGTTTCATATCCCGCATATCGGATAAGCTGGTGGTTGTATATTATTATATTGGTCTCGTTAAACACAGAAATGACCGGGCGGATCCTACCGTTATTTGTTGCATACTCAATATGGAATAACAAACTCTTTAGAACCTCTTCTTCCGTTCGGTCCTCGCGCCGGTCAAATACTTGGAGGGAAGCCCAAAATAATCTTCCTATGCAGCGGTTGCTGTTTCGCCAAGCCATTTTCGCACCATGATCGAGCTCTTCTTTCGTATGTACATAGCTTCCGCTAGATTGAATATCCATTTTTATGCTTTCGATTCTGCTCTTCGTTTCATGTGGAGTTTTTTCTAATTCTTGATAGCACGTCTTTATAAATGCAGATGCTGCTTCTAGCAATTTATTTTTTCTATCCACTTGCTTTCGCTCCTCGTTGAAATTTTTTCAGAAATACATTAGGATGTACTCTCTTTTTTCTGTATAATGAGTAGGTATAATGCTTTCATAAGGAGTGCTTGTATGTTTAGTGTTGGAGATAAGGTGTTATTTATCGGTGACAGCATTACAGAAAGCGGTAAATTCGGAGATCCTGAAGGAATCGGGAATGGATATGTAAGCATTATTAATATGTATGTCAAAGAACATTATGAAGATGTAACAATTTTAAATAAAGGCATCGGAGGAAACCGTGTAACTGATTTGGAGAGGCGCTGGGAACGGGATGTTTTGCAGGAAAATCCAGATTGGCTTTCCATTTCGATCGGGATCAACGATGTGTGGAGACAGATCGACAACCCGAAGGCAGAACAAATTTATCCGTATATGTTTGAAGAAATCTACGGAAGGCTGTTAATTGCAACAAAGCGGCGTTTGACCAATACGAAAATCATTTTAATGGAGCCTACTATTATCAAGGAAGATATTAATAGCAAGGGCAATAAGCTGCTTTTGTCTTATGTTGAAATTGTCCAAAGCCTTGCAAGACAGCACGAAGCTACCCTTGTGCCTGCTCATCGCATTTTTTTAAAGGAACTACAAAAAGAAAAGCCGCAAAAGCTTACGTCAGACGGAGTTCATATGAATGAAGCTGGCAATAAGCTTCTTGCAGACTGCTGGATTCAAGCGGTTTTATAGAATACTTTTCGCAAAATAGAAGTTTTTTAAAAATGATAACAATAAATGACCCCGGAATTGTACCGGGGTCATTTTAATTGAAGAGGAAATTTTAAAAAAGGAGAGAATCAATTAGGTGTGTTAGTAAATGAATTTAAATTCCTGTTTTTATGCCAAAACCTACCAAAATTAAGCCAGTTGATTTTTGGAATGCCTTCTGGAATTTGGAGTTGTTCAACCATTTTTTTGCGTATTCAATTAGAGAAACAAGAAATAGAAACCACAATACAGCGAGTAAGGTTAGGATGAAGGCTAATACAATCAATTGCTGGTTTACATTTCCGTTCAAAATGATAAATTGCGGCATGATTGTTATATAAACTAAAACAGTCTTTGGATTAAGAATATTACTAAGTAACCCTTGCATAAAGGAACTTTTATTATGCCGATTTGAATACTTCGTAGGTGTATTTGCTTGAGCTTGAATTTCTTTTAAAGAAAACACGCTTTTAGCAAAAAAACTTTTTATCCCTAAATAAATTAAGTAGGCAGCTCCCAAATATTTGATAATGCTGAAAAGAATGACTGACTTTGCAATGACAACAGATAAGCCGAGGATCGCAATCAGTGTCCAAAACGAAAGTCCCGTTACCATTCCAAGAACCGTATAGCGTCCAGCTTTTGGACCATAGCTGAGCGTGTTTTTCACCAGGAGCATTGTATCTGCTCCTGGTATAATAACCATCATTGCAGCTATTGAAATGTATGTTAGTAAGTTATCCATACTATTTCTCCCTTCCCCTATTAATAGTGACTACTAAGGTAACTACTTGTGTAAGTATATCAGCTGATCTTAGAAAAAATCAACAGATTTTGCTAAAATATTAATTACAAAGGTAGCGACTAAAGTTGTGTTGGAGGATTTATGAAAGAAAACATTTTAGAAACATTAAAAAATCTAAATTTTACCGAATATGAAGCGAAAGCATATCTTACCTTATTGGAAGAATCGCCATTAACCGGTTATGCAGTAGCAAAAAATTCCGGTGTACCACGTTCAAGAATATATGAAGTTTTGGACAGTCTCGCCATGCGCGGAGATATTCTCGTAAGTCCTGGAAACACACCACAGTATACTCCTGTTCCTGCAAAGGAGCTAATTAAAAACCGTCGAATGAAAGCAGAAGAGAATTTTGAACTGGCAGAACAATCATTAGCGGAGTTTGAACGTTCTGCAAATGACCGTGAAAATATCTGGAATATCACGGGACGCAATGAAATACTCGATAAGGTAAAAACTTGTATATCATCTGCTAAAAAAAGAATTCTCTTAGAGATTTGGAAAGACGAATTCGAGGAATTGGAGTCTGAACTAAGACAGGCAGCAAATAGAGGAGTCAATGTAACAATTATTGCTTATGGGGAAATCACCTCTGATTTTGCTAATGTTTACCTTCATTATATGGGTCATGAAATTACAGAAGAGTATGGTGGACGATGGCTTGTTATTAGTGGGGATGACTCAGAAGTAGTAGCAGGTATTGTCTCGCTGGGGAAAGATAGCCGTGCAGCATGGACAATGCATGTAGGTTTAGTAATGCCAATTACAGAAGTCATGATTCACGATTTGTATCTCATGGAAATTATGGAGAAACATAGAGAACTTTTAGAAGAAAGTTTTGGGGAAAACCTCATCAATTTACGTCGCAAATTTTCTATCCACCCAGATTTTAAAAAACATTATGTAAAATAGATTTGTACTATTTTTGTCGAGTTTGTCAAATAAAGTGTGTAAGTAAAACTTACTCAAGATACTTTAAAACCCTATTTTTTAACTTATCATGTAGAAGAAGCTGGTTCATAACTATTGCCCAATTTTGGATATGGCGCCTTCCCATTTTAATTCCAGTTCTTGTATACGCAAATATAATCAGAGCGTTCTCGTTGGGGAATGCTCCTTTTTTAGTTACTTTTCTGAAGCTCGGGAATGGATGCTTTCCACTGCGTTGGTCGTGTACATGACTTTACGAATGGCGCTGCTCTAATCAGAAAGTTAATTTTCCAGAATTCGATTCCTACAGATTTTCGATCTCGTTTTGATTTAGCCAGAGTGTAAACCTCCCCATTCATTTGTTTCCACTCTACCAATAAAAAAAATAAACTGGGAAGCAAGTGCCGTACGCTCTCTCACTTACACAGTTTAGTTTACACTCTCAAAAAGCAGTTGGCTCTGGTGTTTAATCTCTAACAAGCCGCCTGCTTTCATGTTATGTGAAATATTCTAATTTCGCATTAGGAAAAAATTTCTTCATATAGGAGTAAAGATGCTGTTTAATATCCTCTTCTTCCTCTTTCTGATAAATGTATTTACCAATTCCATATTTGCCCCATTTATATCTTCTGGCTGATTCATCTAATTCTAATTTGGTCATTGGATAGTTTTTTTCAATCACTCGTTTGGCAGGCTTTGTGAACCGATGCTGAATGAATTCAAATGTTATGTCATTCCTTGTTTCAATCGGCAATTCCGCATCAAGGCGCTCAAACATTTGATAGTAGCCGTCCTCCCATCCTTCATGCAGGTAGATAGGGGCTACAATAAACCCAAGCGGATACCCGGCGTTTGCTACTTTTTTTGCTGCTTCAATTCGTTTCGTAAGTGGAGATGTTCCTGGTTCAAAGTTTTTAATGATATACTCGGCGTTAATGCTGAATCGAAATCTCGTTTTTCCGTTATGCTTAGCATCAAGTAAATGGTCGACGTGATGAAATTTCGTGACAAACCGGAGCTTCCCGTATTCCGATTCTCCGAAATGTTCGATTGCTCGTTTTAACGTGTGTGTTAAGTGGTCTATTCCGACAATATCAGAGGTACAAGCTGCTTCAAATCTTGTGATTTCAGGCACTCGTTCTTCCATATAATGATTAGCAGCGTCTAGAATTTCATCAACATTCACATATGTACGGATATACGGCTTATTTCCCATCGTTGTTTGCAAATAACAATAATGACAATGCCCCATACAGCCTGTTGCAAAAGGAATCGCATATTCAGCAGAGGGCTTTGACGTATCAAATTTGAGCGTTTTTCTTATACCGACTACAAGTGTTGACTTAGCGATCCGATATTTCTGAAAATCGCTCTCTCCTGGAAGATTTCTCACTTGGTTGTGAGAGGTTGTATAGCGAATTTCAACATCCATTTTTTCAAATTTTTCTTTGAGCATTTTTCCTAACGGATAATCCAGCGCGTTCGGTTCGAAATATACAAGTTGAGGCGTAAATGGTTTGATCATTAAACATCCACCTTTTTTTAAAAGTGACCAAAATATTGTTGATAGGCTTGTTCAGCCTCAACTTCGCTGGCATACACAGCAATGTCATCTGTCAAAGGATAGTATGTATCATACAGAAACAGAGCTAGTTCTGTAGGATCCTCAGGGTTATTTACGACTGCAGCCTCCTGTATATTTGCTACGTCCTGAGTATGCGGGTTTCGATAAAAAACATAAACAATATCACCGGCAGCATAAGGATTATACTCGTTATGTACCACCATTATCATCACCTTCCTATCCTTTTCGTTATTATTTTTCCTATCGTTTAAAATTATGATTACATCATTTTGGAAGCACAGATTAAAAAAACCCGAATATAGAGCACTTTCTCTTTTGTGCTCTATATTCGGGTTATCGTTTATTGCGGAAGAAAACGACTTGGCTCCCCTGCGCTGAAAAGTTCCAGCTCATGCATCGCCCTTGTACAAGCTGTATAAAGCAGACGGGAATCATACCAGCTGGAATAGCTTTGATCAGATGCGTTATAAATAACGACCGCATCGAACTCAATCCCTTTTGCCAGGTACACTGGAATGACGATGATTCCTTTTTCAAAAGCGGTTTTTTCATTGTCAATTAATTTTAGATCAATAAACGGTTTAAGCTCTGAAAATGCTTTTTGGCTATCCTGTGCGGACTTACAAATAACAGCAATGCTCGTATGTTTTTTATTCATCCGGGTAAGCGTATCTGCGATCGATTTGATCATTTGTTCGTTTGATTCAAAAACGGTGACCACAGGTTCTTTCCCTGAACGATTAAACGGCTTGATCTCAAATTCCCCTTTGATAATTCGACTCGTAAACTTTGTAATTTCCTTCGTGGAACGATACGTTTTTTTCAGCGTTAATCTTTCTGCTTGTTTAAAATTAAATAATTCACCTGCAAGCAATGAGTCTCTTTTTATGCTGTGAGCGAAGACAGTTTGATTGAAATCGCCAAGAACCGTCCACTTACTTGAAGGAAACAGCTGTCTGAGATAAGCGAGCTGAAAGGCTGAATAATCCTGAGCCTCGTCAATAAACAAGTGGCGAATGGCGGTATTCTTCTTTGAACCCTTTAGTAAATCATTTAAATATAGATAAGGTGTCGTATCTTCATAATACAATTTGTTCTTTTTAAGATTTTCGACCGTAATTGCACCGATTTCAGTCTTTTCCTGTTCAAAAAACTGGATGTAAATCGATTTGATGTCAAGAAACCGTAACAGCCTGATCGCTTTTCGAATCGGTTTAAAATACTGGCCAACCACTTGCTTTGCCATCAGACGCTCCTCTGCCTTGGCAAATTCAAATGAGTCTTCATCGTACCCTTTTTCCTGCAATTTCTTGTAAACGTTCAGGTAATCTTCCTTTGATAGTAGAGCGATTTCATCGATGACCCAATTTCTTTCTCTTTCCTTCAATTCTTCTTTTTTCACTTTTTTCAAAAGCCATTCGGAGGTTAATGTGATACGATTCGGTATTGAAATATTTTTGTCTAATGAGTAAAAGTAGGAGCCGATCTCTTCAGAAGAAATAAGAACAGCGCCTCTGAATGAAATATTACGGAAGATCATCCCTGATTCTGAAAGTTGCTTGATGTATTGATCAAGATGTGAAATGAATTCGTTACTTGCCTTGTACTCAATGGCCGCTCTTCTTGTGCGATAATTGTTATCCCCTTCAGCGGTAATCATATATTCTGTTTGCTCAAATGGCCCTTCAAGGTCGAATTCACGGCCGAGCCTCTTGTTGGTATATTCCTGAAAGGTCGTTTGCTCCATATTTTCCTCGCCGAGCTCCGGAAGCACGGTCGACACATAGCTGTTAAATAAAAAATTGGGTGAAAAAAGCATGATGTTTTCCGATTGGATTTCTCCTCTGTACCTGTACAGCAAATAAGCTACCCGTTGAAGGGCAGCAGAGGTTTTCCCGCTTCCTGCAGCACCCTGGACAATCAATAAATCTGCTTTCTCATTACGGATAATTTCGTTTTGCTCCCGTTGGATGGTAGACACGATACTCTTCATTTTTTCATCCGCGCGTGAAGCAATGCATCGCCGATTGTCACTTCTGCATCAAACATGGATTGAAGCTTCCCGTTTTTAATGACGTATTGCCTTTTCAAGAGCATTTCTCCGGTTATCGTTTCCTTTGGAGCTGTATACATCGCTTTTCCCGGCGAGTAATTATAATAAAGACTGGAGATTGGAGCCCTCCAATCGTAAATGATAAAGTTTTCATCCTTTTCATCCATCACGGAATGGATTCCTATATAAATCACGTCTTTTGACTGGTCACCGTCTTCGAGAAAGTCGACACGTCCGAAATAAGGCGTTCGCTTCACCCGATCCAGTGCTTTCAATTCGTTCTCAATTTGCTTATGGCTTCTTTCTCTTTCCGAAAGGAATTCCGTTTGCTGCTTGACGCTGGTCATCGTTTCTAATGCTTCCTCTGCATCCTCAAAATTCAGCGTCACATCATCCCAAAAGGTTTTTTTGATGCCTAAAACATCTTCCTTTAATGTGCCAGCTCTTTCGTTCAGATCCAATCCTTTTCCCTCAATGACGCGCAATACTTCGTTTAAATAGCTTTGTTCCTCCTGCCAGCCCTTTTGATTGTCCATAAAAACCTTCCTTTCAAAAAAGTGTTGACACCATAATAATTATGCGCTATACTTATAATAGATAATTATAAGTATTTTTACCACCGGTATATGAATCAATATATAATATTACAGTATGCGTAAATGAAATGCAATAGAAAAAATCCTCCTCAATATTTTTGATGGAGGATTTTTTGGTTATTCGTTGATGTTCAATGCTTTCCTGTCGAGTACAAATCGATAAACTGGCAAGGTTTGTCCTGCTTCAGATGGGATGAATCCCGTACTGACGTAGCTGTCAATGGATTCAGGCTCCAATGAAATCGACAGCAATCCGTTTTGCTGCTGGGAAGTAAAATAGATCTTCGTTCCCTTTGGAAATTCCCTCTGTTCATTAACAAGCTCTGTCGCTATATTGATCACTGGCCGGCCTTCTGTTATACCGTCTTGTTCTTTTGAAGTGACTTGAAATGCTTCAACAGGCAATTTCATTTTCTTATGAAGAGTATAGCCTTTTACTCCTTGGACAGCCAGCTTTTCTTCAACTTCCTCATGTCCAGGCAGAACGAGATAAGCCGTTGGTCTTTTTCTTGTTAATGTTGCTTTTGCATCTGTGGCGCTATAGTATTGGACAGGTGCATCAATGACATGTCCTTCAGCAATATCAACCAATTTTAATGTGTCTTCCTTTGGATCGGCAAACTCGCTTTTGATCACCACATCATCTTGATCATTAGGATTAAGACCTTTAGCTATCAGATTAAATCGTTCATAAGTGACCAGCTTTTTGATTTGATCAGCATGCTCGGCAGTCAGATTAAGAATTTCTTCATGAGTCGTTACTTGTGCTCCAACCCTGCGGGCAAAGTTCTCACGGCCAATGCCGATCCCTCTGCTTTCTACTAAAAAAGAGAGCGCAGGCTGCAGCCCGATGGCATTTCGCCCAATTCTGGCTTCTGTTCCGCCTTCGTAAATATTGATTGCTCCATTTTCGTCTGAACCGCTCGTCGTATAATACGGATCACTGGAAAATCCTTCGTCTTTCAGCTTTTCCATTACAGAATGAATATATAAATCATCTGACGTGCTGCGAATTTTTTCAGGAATGTTTAAATTTTTCCCCGAGAGAATTAGCAGATCATGATATTTCAAAGCACCTTCTGAACCAATTTCTGCAAAAGAATTCTCACCAATGCTATATTCATGGGCATCAATGACAACCTCTGGAGAATATCTATTAAATTCTCTGTGGACGGCCTGTACCTCTGCCGAATCAAGCTTGACATGGTCCCGGTTTCCATCGAGCCCGCTTGCAAGCCTCCTGTTAAACGCATAGGATCCATCAGGGTTTATTCTCGGAACGATAATGACATTGATTTTATCTAGAATGTTTTCTCCGTAGTCACCGGCAAGCTTTTCAGCTATCGCAAGCGCTGATTCTCCACTCGCCGGTTCATTTCCGTGAATCTGGGCTTGAAGCCAAACAAGCGGTTTATTCGATATCGAGTGGATCCTCTTGTCTTTTGTAAAATAAAGAGCTGGTATGTCTCTGTTTTCAAGTGATGCGCCGATATTTTTAATCGATACATACGGACTTTTATCTGCAATGGTATGTAAGTACTCTATCATTTCTTCCTGTGTCGTAAATTCATCGCCTTCTTTAACGAAAGCAGGAGTTTGAAATGTTTCTTTCGGATCAGGGTAAAGCTTTAATACCTGTTCAGGCTGGGAATAGTTTTTTCCATAATACGGCGTTTCAGCTTGGACTGTTTGAGAGATTCCTATTCCACTAAATAAAAGGGATGCAGCTGCTATAAATTCAATTTTCTTCGTTTTCACTTGCTCACCACTCTCCTCTCTCTCTATCTATTTCATTATAAAGAAAGTGAGAATAGATTTGTCTCCTTTTTTCAAAAACGAAACTATTGGTATACGAAAACATAGAATTGATAGACCAATAGTCAATATGATTCATTGCATTAAAAAAGCTTCCCCTTTAAAGAGGAAGCTTTATCTGTTATTAAGACCACAGACTTGCTTTTTCATTATCCGTAACAAACAACAGCAGTTTACCTTCATCTAGCCTTTCTTCAAAGCTAGCTGATTCCGCTTCGGAAAATCCAATATCATACATTTTATTACGAAGTTCATCGCCTTTTTTGCTAAAAATGTTGCCGACTGCATCGGCCAGCCCTGTTTCAGCAGCGCCAATCGTATTGGCATTCGCATGTGTAGCAACTCTATTCGTTCTGTCATCATCATGGGAGAGAACATAGATATCCTCCCTATTGACTCCTAAGCGCTTTAATTCTTCAACATCCTGAATAAGCTTTTCGTCATTTGTATATTCTCTTACTACGGGTTTCATAATCTATTCCTCCTTGTTTATGATTCTACTTTTTGTTTACCCGCGATTTTTATGAATAAACATTTGGCTGCTTTTTCAGGAGAAATAAAGAGACTGCATGCGGCAGCTTCTTATCGCTTAACACTTACAAACCATTAAATGGTTCCCGTCCGGATCTTTAAAATTAAACCAATGGTCATGCTCGATACTAGATGCTAATTCAACCTGTTTATTCTTCATATATTGATAGGCTTCCTTGATATCGTTTGTGTTTAAATGAAAGAGAGGCTTTTTAAACACCACATCCTCTGAAAAAATCTTGCTGTCCAATACGATACTTGTTCCAACCATGGGCAGAACATACAAGTGGCCATGGAGAATATCACCATCTTCAGGCAAGCCAAGAATGTCACAATACCAGCTTCTCGCTTTTTCAATATCACGTACAGGGATAAACACTGTGCCGATTTGATTTAAAATTGGGGGCATGATCTCACCTCGAAAATTTGTTTGATAAACCATTCTCTATTTTTCAATCCATTCCTTTTTTCCCAGGCATAGAAAAAAGGCCGTTAAACGGCCTTCATCTTGTTGAGTCTATATACTGTTTCTTTTTTTACCACTTCTTTTTAAAATTTTCATAAATATTGGTGAATAAACGAACAAAGCAATCAATGTTAATATACTCTCGGTTATCGCAATTTTATTCGTATAGGTAAGAACTATTAATAGCTTAAATAAATCGCTAAATAAGTGTATTCATACATTTTTAAATTTTTCGGAAATAACGGCGCTAAATATATATAGCCAGCTTGCCCAAGCAGCATAATAATTAAGACCATTTATATCCCCAACTTTTATATAATAGATTACCATCTATTATAACAAAAAACGGGTATACTCCGAATACATTCCGTTTTTCTTCGTGGAATTTCTTTTCTTTATCCCCAATATCAACGAACTTCATACAATACTGGTCACTTTTCGAAAGCTGGAATAAATCTAGAAATAAAAACTAAACTGTGGAACTCACTTCCACAGTTTAGTTTACACTTTAATTTGCTTTTCTTTATTTGCTACCGCCTTTACGGCCTATTTCCTCATAATGTTCTTTATCGTGGTTCTTGCTTGTTTGCTCTCCGCCTTTTTCTCCAATATCTTGATAGAATTCTTTATCGTGATTCTTACTCGTTTGTTCCCCACCTTTTCTGCCTGCTTCTTCACGACTCATTTTGTTATCATTATTGTTTGCCATTTTTCTTACCTCCTTAATTTTTGTTATATTTTGTTGTTACCACGTATGAATTGAATAAAACATATATAGCCCATTTAAATCTTTAATATTTTTTCATTTTACCTCTTTGTTCATAGTGCTCGCTTTTGTGGCTTCAATGCCCTAACTTTGAAGATCACACTATAAATGCTCTATATGCTTAAGATGGGACTGATATTTAGCTAGTGCAACCTCAGAGACAAAAAATAAAAAGAAATTAACAAAGAAAATGAGCACTCTAATTTTTTCCAACGTGAGGACGATTGTATATAAGTCGTTTTGAAACCGCAATACTATATATTACGGAGAAATACAACGATCGAGGAAGAAGGGAACATTCATGGACAAAAACTTGCAAGATGATATGAGGGACACCATGGAAAATAAATTCATGCCTTTGACCTCCCTCAGAAGTGGTATGGGACAAATTGTAATGCAGGATCTTTATTGTTATACGAATCAGATTGTCAATTTATGTTTTGTGGGAAGTCCTGAAAAACCAAATGAATGGGTTTTAATTGATACAGGAATGCCCGAATCGGTCAACCATATTCTAGATGCTGCAAAAGAGCGATTTGGTGAAAATAACAAGCCGAAAGCGATTATACTGACACATGGACATTTTGATCACGTTGGGGCAGTGGTGGATTTGGTTCAGAAATGGGATATACCCGTGTTTGCTCACGAGGCAGAATTACCCTATCTAACGGAGAAATTAAGTTATCCAGAACCTGATGGATCAGTTGAAGGAGGACTAGTTGCGAAAATATCACCGTTATTTCCGACTGAACCTATCGACTTGGGAAATCATGTAGAGGCTATTCCTTCCGATGGCAGTATTCCATATATGTCTGGTTGGCAATGGATCCATACACCTGGACATTCACCTGGTCACATTTCGCTATTCCGAGAAAAGGACCATTGCCTCATTGCGGGTGATGCTTTTGTTACGGTGAAACAAGAATCGCTTTTCAATGTGTTGACTCAAGAGTTAGAAGTCAGTGGCCCTCCGAGATATTTAACGACAGATTGGGGTGCAGCGAAGAAATCCGTTCAAAAATTAGAAGCATTAAAGCCTGTAATGGCCATTACAGGGCACGGACAACCAGTGTCCGGAGACGAACTTGCAAAAGGACTCGAAAAATTAGTGAAGGAATTTGATCAGATCGCAACCCCAGATTATGGACGATATATTAATTAAAAACACTGACCTTCTAATAACTCGGATCATAAACATTTTGACAAACATAAGTTATGTAGCCTTGTTTAATCTTGAAAAACAAAGAAAACTAATATGAAATGAATGAATTTATGCCACTAGGAGAAGATAACCGGAGGGAACATTAGACAGATACTAATATTGTAAAATAACGGTAAACAAAAAGGTGTTCTTGGGAAGGAGTTCAAGATGTAGATACAAAAACGAGATACAATGACCTCAGGAACGACAACTCAAAACGCATTGAAATGAACGACAGTTATACTTTTGTAAATCTTGAAGACATTCAAGGAAATATAACAGAAAAATATGCGTTACCCACCTTTAGCAACCCATCCTCATGTCAAGGGGTTACTTTTATTTTCTGCAACATCCAAATCGTTATGAATGTTAATTTAGAGTGATTCGAAGTACATATTGGAGGACCATATGGAATCTAAAAAAAGGTTAGATTTAATATCTCTTACATCAATTCCGCTTGTGATGACCCTTGGGAATTCTATGCTTATACCTGTTTTGCCTTTAATTGAAAAAAAACTTAAGATATCATCTTTTCAAGTGTCCATGATTATTACGGTGTATTCCATTGTTGCTATCCTTCTTATTCCTATTGCAGGATACTTATCTGATCGAATCGGACGAAAAAAAGTAATTATTCCCAGTTTAATTATAACAGGCATTGGAGGACTTGTGACTGGATGGGCTGCATGGAAAATAAATGATCCGTACTGGATCATACTGTTAGGACGTCTATTACAAGGCATTGGCTCTGCAGGGGCAGCACCGGTGGTTTTGCCTCTTGTAGGAGATATGTTTAAAAATGAAAAAGAAGTTAGTGCAGGCCTTGGTCTCATTGAAACCAGTAACACATTCGGGAAAGTCATAAGCCCTATTGTAGGAGCTGTATTAGCCTCAGTGATCTGGCACTTGCCGTTTTGGTTTATCCCACTATTTTGTATCGTTTCTATTGTTCTTGTTTTTTTCTTGGTCAAAGTTCCTAAAGCAGATAACAAAAAACCTCCGTTGTTTCATGACTTTGTAGAGTCATTCAAAAAAACCTTTAAATACAACAATAGGTGGCTGGTCGCCATTTTTTCGATTGGTGGAATTATCATGTTTGTCCTCTTCGGTATCTTGTTCTATTTATCCACCACACTCGAGGAAATGTTCGGTATAACCGGTATTCAAAAAGGCTTGGTACTCGCCATACCTTTGTTAGCTTTGTCCATTGCTTCCTATATTGCTGGGAAAAAAATAGGACAGAATAAAACCGTAATGAAATGGCTGACCTTTAGTGGTAGTCTGTTGCTCAGTATCTCTTTACTGAGTGCCATCTTTACCGATGAGATCTATTTTCTTCTAGGCATTCTTTTTATCAGTGGTATTGGGATAGGCACCACCCTGCCTTGTCTGGATGCCTTGATAACGGAAGGAATAGAAAAAGAAGCGAGAGGAACCATTACGTCATTATATAGTTCAATGAGGTTTGTAGGCGTAGCCCTTGGTCCACCAATCTATGCAATCATAATGAAGTCAGATCATAACATGGTTTTTTATATTTCAGCAGCTGCGAGCTTTATTGCCTCGACTTTTGCGTTCTTTGCCATAAAACCTGAAAAAGAGAAAGGTGAGAACATAAAAGAAGAAAATCTAATGGAAAAATCACCATATCGTCTTTCTGATTACTAAAAATTTATACACACGTGGTAATCGTAGTAAATAGAAACAAAGAAGCGAATACTTTACTCGCTCTATGAAATTATTGGTAATAAAGCCCAAATGAAATGAGACAAAGTCCCATAATTCCCCTACTGAATATGTTTATTAAGAATATTTTTAACAGGAGGAACATTGATAAATGGGTAAATCGTATGAATCACCCCAGCACCTCGCCTGGCATGAGACATTGGAAGTTCATGAATTAGTTGCTTTTCAATCGATCGGACTTATGAAATTAAAAACAGCGTATCCTGAAGTGAGCGAACCAGTATTGCAAGATATATACAAACAAGCTATAAATGATTTGAGTAATAACATACGTGAACTTCTTACTTTTTATCCTATGGCGCCCCGCCCTGAAAGAGAAGAAGAGCGTAACGATAATCTACCGTTTTATGCGGGTGATTTGTTGGCTTTATCCAAAACGGCCGTTCGTAATTATTCTATTGCCATCACTGAAACAGCAACACCAGCATTAAAACAGATTTTAACAAAGCAGATAATTGGTGCAATAGATATGCATACAAAAGTTTATCAATACATGTATGAAAGGGGTTATTACCCTTCATACGATTTGAAAAGACTACTCCAAAATGATGTGAATCTGGCTAAAAAAGCTCTTTCTAAACCGTTTTAAACCAGGGTTGAAATTCTAGTACTATTCGCCTTTGGTTAACCGTTATATGTTCGAACGAAAGAACCTATTAATCGAAAAAAGCATCCAATTTAGAAGCTCTTTTTATAAACAATCAATAATGGCTCAACACTGCATTTATCGGATTTAGATAAGTTTGACATCCATCCTCACCAAACCCGTCTAGGTATACAAAATCAACGTTTAAAAAGCTTGGAAAGGCTACCGTTCACATCGATTTATTTGTCCTATGGTAGCCTTTCCATAGGTGTTTCTGTTTCTATAAGTTTATGATACAGAAAAAAATGAGGACAAGATCGAAAGCAAGATTGATAGCAAAAAACACAATAAAACGGCATTGCGACACTATCAATAATGTATTTCATGAAAATGGGACAAGCAAATTTGATTATTTTATATGGACTGGGGCTACCGACACAAGGAATAATTGGCAAAAAAATTCAAGAATAGTGCTGTTGCTTTTTCGACTTACAACGCCCACGAGGCAAAGATCATTTAGACGGTATCAAACCTTATCGAATTTACTATTGGTCACAATGCAGACAGTAAAGAAGAGGTTGATAAGGACTTGGAACAGACAAAAAAGCTGGTGCTATAATAACAGGCCCAGTGAACGATGTCTTTTTGGGCGGATACTCTGGATACTTTCCAAGATCTAGATGGACATTTGTGGGAGGTAGTCTGGAATCCACATTGGGGAGTTTTCAGATTAACTACAATTTCCTTTTTTCGCAGGCATAGAAAAAAGGCCGGTAAATGGCCTTTTCATTATTTCTTCAGTAGCTGTCCTCTTGTATATTGCATTTCAACGAGCTCAATCCCAAGCTCCTTTGCCATATTTCTTAGTTTTTTCTCCTCAGGAGGTGCAGCAAGTGTCAGCACTTTTCCTTCCTTGCCTGCTCGTCCAGTTCTGCCTGAACGATGGGTATATGCCTCTTTGTCGTCTGGCAGATCGGCGTGAATGACATACGGGAGATCCTTAATGTCAAGTCCGCGAGCGGCAATATCTGTCGCAAGCAGCAACGGAAACTCCTTCGATTGAAACGCCTCAATGACTTTGGAACGTTCGAGTTTCTTTGCTTCGCTGTGAAGAATGCCGACATCGACGTGATGAAAATTAAGCTTTTCGGCATACACACTCAAATTTCCAATGTCTCTGATAAAAACGAGCGCCTGCATGCCATCAAGCCTTGACAGCTTTTGCAAGAGCTTTACTTTATCACGCTGGTCGCAAACAAGTACTTGGTGTTCTACTTTTGACAATTCCTCTTTCGAACGACTGACACGTACCACCTTCGCTTCTCCGTTTGTCCATTCGAGCAGCTGTTTTCCAATCGGCTCGCTTAACGTCGCGGAAAAACAAAGGAGCTGCCGGTCCCGCAAGGTAGTTTTTATGATGCTTTGGATCGTTTCTGTATGCTCAGGCACCAGCAGCTGATCGGTCTCATCTAGAACAATCGTTTTGACCTCATGCATTTTCAGTTTTTTTGCTTTAATCAGCTCGTGAATACGACCGGGAGTTCCGACAATCACCTGGGGCTTCTTTTTCAGCTTCTCCTGCTGCTTTTTCACATTTGCACCGCCGATTAGAGAAGCTGCTGTAAGCTCAGTCCCCCCAATCCACTCGGTAACAACTTGAAAAATTTGCATTGCAAGCTCTCTTGATGGCGCTAGGATGACCGCTTGGACATTTTTCACATCCCGATCTAATTGATTCACAATCGGCAGCACATAAGCAAGTGTTTTCCCTGTGCCTGTAGGTGATTCCGCAATCAGGTCGCTGCCGTCCAAAATCAGGTCTGCCGTATTTTTTTGAATATCTGTCGGGCTTTCAAAATTCCATTTATCTTGAAGAAAAGGCTGAAGTCGTTTTAATACTGGCCAATCTGTCATTTTTTTCCCTCAATTCCATTTAAAATCTAAGCATAAGTATCTCAGAAACATGCAGATAACGCAATTCACTTCTGCCTGACTCCTTTTAAGATTATCCAGACTTCGGTATAATCAGATAGATATGACTTTGAATTTACGCGTTTAGCTTTGAAAATAGAGGTGGAAAAATGAGTATTTTAACAGTGAAAGATTTAAACCATGGCTTTGGGTCAAGAGCTATTTTTCATGACGTGTCGTTTCGGCTTTTAAAAGGTGAGCATGTCGGACTAATCGGGGCAAACGGCGAGGGAAAGTCGACCTTTATGAATATCATTACCGGGAAACTTGAGCCTGACGAAGGAAAAGTAGAGTGGTCGAAAAACGTCCGCATAGGCTACCTCGATCAGTATGCAGTATTGGAACGCGGCCAATCCATCCGAGATATTTTAAAAACAGCTTTTAATTATTTATTTACGATGGAAGAGCAAATGAACGGCATGTACGAAAAAATGGGAGAGGCCGATCCTGATGAGTTGGAGAAGCTTTTAGAAGAGGTTGGCGTCATTCAGGATGCACTCGACAACAACGATTTTTACACGATTGACAGCAAGGTAGAGGAAATTGCCCGCGGGCTGGGGCTAAGTGATATTGGGCTCGACCGTGACGTGACTGACTTAAGCGGAGGGCAGCGGACAAAGGTGCTATTGGCAAAGCTGCTATTGGAAAAACCGGAAATCCTTCTTCTGGATGAGCCGACTAACTACTTAGATGAAGAGCACATCGAGTGGTTAAAACGCTACCTTCAGGAATATGAAAATGCATTTATTCTTATTTCTCATGACATTCCGTTTCTCAACAGCGTAATTAACATTATTTATCATGTAGAAAATCAAGAGCTTACCCGCTATGTGGGAGATTATGATCAGTTTAAACAGGTCTATGAAGTCAAGAAGAAGCAAATGGAAGCTGCCTACAAAAGGCAGCAGCAAGAGGTTGCCGAGCTGAAGGACTTTGTCGCCAGAAATAAAGCACGGGTCAGCACTAGAAATATGGCAATGTCCAGACAGAAAAAGCTAGATAAGATGGATATGATCGAGCTCGCAGCAGAAAAGCCAAAGCCGGAATTCCATTTTAAGCCGGCGAGAACGTCAGGGAAGCTAATCTTCGAAACGAAGGATTTAATTATCGGATACGATGAACCCCTTTCCCGTCCATTAAACTTGCGAATGGAACGCGGTCAAAAAATTGCTTTGTACGGGGCAAATGGAATTGGGAAAACAACTCTGTTAAAGAGCATACTTGGAATCATTCCCCCTGTATCGGGAGAAGTCGAGCGCGGTGAGCACCTTCATACCGGTTATTTTGAACAGGAAGTAACGGATGAAAACGGGAACACCTGCATCGAAGAAGTATGGAATGAATTCCCTTCCTTCACCCAATACGAAATACGGGCAGCACTTGCGAAGTGCGGTCTCACCACACAGCACATCGAAAGCAAGGTTTCCGTATTAAGCGGAGGAGAAAAAGCAAAGGTTCGGCTTTGCAAGCTTGTCAATAATGAAACCAATCTGTTGGTCATGGATGAGCCGACCAATCACCTCGATGTTGATGCAAAAAACGAATTAAAACGCGCACTAAAGGACTATAAAGGCAGTATTCTGCTTATCTCGCACGAGCCTGAATTCTATCAGGATGTAGCAACAGAAACGTGGAACTGCGAATCGTGGACGACGAAGGTATTTTAAATTCTCTGTTTTTGCTTAAGGATGATATCGGCGAAATTGGAATTATATCAGCGGAATTTCTATTTTATCGTCGATATTTTGAATATATCGGCGAAAATTACTGATATATCAACGAAAATTTCGATATATCGATTATTCGACAGAATCTGTATGTTTTCGACAATAACATGTTTCGATGCTAAATATAAGAGAGCTTGCCTAAACGGCAAGCTTTTATTGATTAAGCAGAATACCCGAGAGCACCGGCAGCAACACCTCAGGGTTAGCCATGTGGTCTTGGCCTGTAAGTTGACTGTACTGTGCATCTGGAATCGCTTCTCTCAATTGACTCGCGACCTCGTGTAAGGAAGCAGGACTATCTTCACCAACAATAATCAGCGCTGGCGTCGTAAGTCGGCAGGCTCGTTCAATAGGTGGTAAATCGCTTGCTAAAGTAATGTCATAGACAAGTGTTGGCGCAAGCGCTGCCATAGTTGCCCACTGAGGTGATTGTTGCATACCGGCAACTACTTCTTTAGGAATGCCGATACCTTCTAAAAAGAGACTTATCGCTTCGTCATTTTTGCCACTATCAAGAAGTTTGTACAGCCTTTGACTAAGCTCATTGAATTCATTCTGGTCTACCTCGTTATTTGCATAGGACGGGTCATACATAACGAGCTTATTCACTTTTTCGCCCAGTTTCAATGTCGCTTCAAGTGCAAGAATAGCACCAGAAGAATGACCGTACAAATAAGCCGTACCACCTGCTGCATCAATCATTGCTTCTATGTCTTCTAGTTCACGCTCTATTGCATACGGCAGTGTGTTACCGCTGTCACCGCGCCCGCGTCGATCATAATTGTAGACGGTAAATTGCTCTGCAAATATTTGGGCATCATACAAGACCGGTTCAAATGAGCGAAAACAGGTGGCTCCTGTTATGAATATAAGTGCGGGTCCGTTGCCATAGACATCATAAGCTAACGTTGTGCCGTCTTTTGATTGGGTTGTGTTCATGATTTACCATTCCTTCTTTGTTATATATTTTTCCTGCTTTGGCGACATTGTTCCTTAAAAACCACTAAGTACTTGGCAGCCTCCTTTTGATAATTGTTTTCAAATTGAGGCTTAGAGCATTGTACAAACTTATAATATCTTAACTGGACATATTTCGTTTCTTTTGGATTGCTATTTTATAACAAGACAAAAAGGCGATGTTTCCTCGTGAAGGAAGTATCGCCTTTTTGTTTGAAATGTATCTTACCCGCTTTGTAAATGGTATCAGTTCCACTGGTATTTTTCTCAACAAGCTCTTATTGATTCATCTCCTCAATCTTCAAAGACAGCTCTGTCCAGCGGTCCATGGCTTCTTCTAAGCTGGTTTCAACCGCACGTTGTTCGTTCATGAGCGTTTGAATTTTATCGTAGTCGCTTCCCGCTCCAGCGATCTCACGGCCAATTTCCTCCAGCTTACTCTCAAGTTCCGCAATTTTATCTTCGATGCCGTCCCATTCGATTTGTTCATTGTAGGAAAGCTTTTTCTTTTGTTTTTTTCGCTCAGGCTGTTTCGGCTGAGCTTTTGCTTCCGGACTGATTGATTTTTTCTCTTCTCTGGATTTCTCCAGCCACTCACTGTAGGAGCCGAAAAAGTTCTTGATTGTGCCTTCTTCTTCAAAGACGAGGAGGCGTTCGGCAACCCTGTCTAAAAAATAACGATCGTGGGAAACAGTAATCACAACGCCGGGAAACTGCTCTAAATAGTCCTCAAGTATACTAAGTGTTTCCGTATCCAGATCGTTAGTTGGTTCGTCTAAAAACAGAACGTTCGGCTCTCCCATTAGAACGTTTAACAAATACAGCCTGCGTCTCTCGCCGCCGGAAAGCTTATGAATAAACGTTCTCTGTGTGGATCGCGGGAAAAGGAAGCGTTCCAGCATCTGCTCTGCTGTGATGACTTGACCGTCCGACGTTTTTACGATTTCAGCTGTATCTTTCACGTAATCTATGATTCTCAAGCTTTCATTCATTTCTTCATGATCCTGAGTATAATAGCCAATCTTGACCGTCTGTCCGATCGTGATGCTTCCTTCATCAGGAACCAGCCGGCCTGCCAACAGATTTAATAGTGTTGTTTTCCCGGTTCCATTCGGCCCGATGATGCCAATTCGGTCTCCAGGAATGACAAGCTCTTGAAAATCAGAGATTATTGTCTTGCTGCCAAAGCTGAGGCTGATGTCCTCTGCTTCTATTACTTGGTTGCCCAGCCTGTTCGATCCAATCGCAAAGTCGACGGCACCAGTTGTTACAGGACCGTTTTGTTCCTGCAGGTCTTCCACTCTCTGAATCCTTGCTTTCTGTTTCGTAGAACGGGCTTTTGCTCCTCGTCTGAGCCATGCGAGCTCTCTTCTCAAAAGATTTTGCCGTTTCGCTTCACTTTGTACAGCCACCTGTTCCCGCTCCGCACGTTTTTCCAAAAACACCTCGTAGTTTCCTTTATACGTATAAAGCTGACCTCGTTCCAATTCATAAATCCGATTGGTGACACGGTTCAAAAAGTAACGATCATGGGTTACGAGTAAAATCGATCCTGAATAATTGCTCAAATACATCTCGAGCCATTCGATCGTTTCATGATCCAAATGGTTCGTCGGCTCGTCCAGAAGCAATAAATCAGCAGGCTGAATGAGCGCCCTGGCAATGGCCACCCGTTTTTTTTGTCCGCCTGAAAGCATCGTTACTTTTCTAGAAAATTCAGTGATTCCAAGCTTTGTCAAAATTGTTTTTGCTGCAGTATTTGCATCCCAGGCATCCAGCTGATCCATTTTTTCTTGGGCTGAAAAAAGTCGATCCTGAATTTTGCTGTCATCAGGATGCTCTGTGATCATTTGCACTGCTGCTTCATACTCTCTCATCGCCGCTATGATTGGATGATTTCCGGAAAAAATATACGCCAGCACAGTTTCATTCTCGTCAAAAACCGGCTCCTGCCCTAAATATTCGATAGACGGCTGCCCCGCTTTATTGATTTCTCCTTGTTCTGTTGAATCAAACCCGGCAATCACCTTTAACAGTGTTGATTTTCCGCTTCCGTTTGCCCCGATCAAACCGATGCGTTCTTTCTCTTCAATATGAAAAGATAGATGGTCGAATATCGTTTTTTCACCGTATGTTTTGTATAATCCTTCTGCTTTTATGATACTCATGATTTGCACGCCCTCATTATAATCTCATTCATCTATTTTAATGCAGAAGAAAAAAGAAAACCAGTGAAGCTTCTTGATATGAAAAAATCAGCTTTGTACATACTACATCATAAGGCATTGATACTTCACCAAAAAATGTTATTGACTCATTTATTATTCTCAAATATACTTCTTTAGTCTATTAGTATAATTATTAGAACATTTCGGTTTTTCAGGAGGATTTACATGAGCTCGCTTTTTCGTAAAAAACCAATACAAACCTTATTGGCACAAAGCCAAAATAAAAGCTTGGACCGCTCACTCTCCCTATTTGATTTAATCTTGCTCGGGGTCGGAGTTGTCATCGGAACCGGCATTTTTGTAATTACCGGGGTTGTTGCAGCTGAGAGTGCAGGGCCGTCAATTATTATTTCGTTTATTTTAGCAGGTCTTGCGTGTGCATTAGCTGCTTTTTGCTATGCGGAATTTTCGTCATCGATTCCTGTGTCCGGCAGCGTGTACACTTATACCTATGCCACTCTCGGCGAATTAATCGCCTTTCTGATCGGCTGGGATTTAATGCTGGAATACGTCATTGCCATGTCTGCAGTTGCAGCTGGCTGGTCTTCTTATTTTCAATCGCTACTTGCCGGATTCCATATTTTACTACCTGACAGTCTCACGTCGGCTCCAGGATCAGAAAGAGGAGGCATTTTTAACCTCCCGGCAGCGGTTATTATTTTGCTTATCACCTTTATCGTCAGCCGCGGTGTTAAAGAAAGTACAAAATTCAATAACATTATCGTAATATTGAAAATCGCAATTATTTTATTATTTGTAGTAGTTGGGATATTCTACGTCAAACCCGAAAACTGGACGCCATTTATGCCATTTGGAGTAGACGGAATTGTCGTTAGTGCAGCGACGGTGTTCTTTGCCTATCTCGGCTTTGATGTCATAGCCAATGCATCGGAGGAAGTGAAAAACCCCCAGAAATCCATGCCGATTGGAATTATCGCATCGCTGGCCATTTGTACAGCTCTTTATATGCTGGTTTCTTTCATTCTCACCGGAATGGTCAAGTATACAAAGCTAAATGTAGACTATCCGGTCACATTTGCGCTTGAACAAGTGGGCCAAAACATGGTTGCGGGCATTATCTCTTTAGGTGCCCTTATTGGGATTACTACCGTTATCCTGGCATTGGTCTTCGCCCAGGTACGCCTGACTTATGCGATGAGCAGGGACGGTTTGCTCCCGGGCTTATTTTCAAAGGTACACAACAGATATAAAACACCTTTTGCAAATACGTGGCTAACCGGTTTCGTAGCGGCAGGGATTGCAGGGTTTATTGACCTGTCTACCCTTGCACATCTCGTAAATATGGGAACACTCGCTGCATTTACTTTAATCTCAATTGCGGTCATCGTACTGCGAGTGAAGCAGCCTGAACTAAAGTCCTCATTCAGAGTTCCGTTTGTTCCTGTCTTTCCAATTGTGAGTGCAGGGCTTTGCCTGTTTCTAGCTTATAGCCTGCCGGGCATCACATGGATATCCTTCATCATTTGGATTGCCGCAGGAGCGATTGTATATTTTCTATATTCTAGAAGGCACAGTGCTTTAATTGACAATAAAGCAGATTGATTAAGATTTTTTTATTCGACAGACTTATTTGTAAATATTTGCACAAAAATAGTTCAGATCATCGTTAATAACTTGACAAAAAAAATTATTCATGCTATAATTTACCGTTATTATTTTAAAGTGTATAATAGGATTCTCCTGGCCAGGGGAATCCTATTTTTTTGCTCTAAAATGAAGGAGTGTATTTGCATGAAAAAAGGCGAGTCCAGTTTAACTTCATTAGTATCAGCTTTTAGCAGAGCTTATCATAGTCAATTCGATACCCCCATCATCTTTAATGACTTTATAGCCAAAGATTTAATTTCACAAAAAGAATTTAATGACATCAAAGAGAATATGATTCAAGGCATCCAGTTCTTTAACAAAGAAATAGCTGAAAAATATAAGGGAAATACAGAAGAAATATTAAAATGGATTACTCAGATTCAGCTTTCACCAACGCCATTGGCACGCGCTGCGTATTGCGAAAAAGTATTACTTCATGAAGTTATGTTAGGATTAAAACAATATGTCATACTTGGTGCTGGCTTAGATACTTTTTGTTTCCGACATCCAGAATTGAAAAACCGCTTAGAAATATTTGAAATTGATCATCCAGCAACACAGGAATTTAAAAAGACCAGGCTGGATAAAGCTAATTTAGAAATCCCGAGTAATCTGCATTTTGCTCCTATGGACTTCACCAAAGAGTTTTCTTATCAAAATCTAATAGATGAAGGGTTTGATAACAAAAAAACTTTCTTTAGTCTTTTAGGTGTTTCTTATTATTTAACTAAAGAGGAAAATTCAAGCTTGATAGATCATTTATTTGCCGAAGTCCCACAGGGGAGTTCCATAGTTTTTGATTATGCAGACGAAAAATTATTTAATGAAAAAGGAATCTCTAATCGAGTGGAAAACATGGTAAAAATGGCATCAGCAAGCGGAGAACCAATGAAATCGTGTTTTTCTTATGATGAAATGGAGAATATGTTAGAAAAATCAGGTTTACTCATTTATGAACATCTATCACCGGCTAAAATTAATGAGCTTTATTTTGACGATCGAAAAGATTACTTAACAGCCTTTGAAACCATCCATTACATTCATGCTGTAAAAAAATAAAACATCCATAATTCACATTACGTGGTATGGAACGATTTCACATCATCGTAAGAAAATAAGCCTAACAGCCTCGCTGATCAAACAGCGAGGTTTTTTCTTTTGACCTATTGTAAATTCGTTTCAGTTTATGAATAATTAAGTATGTATTTCGTATCTCTAAATGTATTTGGAAAGGACACATTCATGGCTTTATCGACACCTTTAAAAAAACAACCGCTCGTTAAAAAACAAGAAACAGTATATTATGTATTATTTGTCATTGGGATCTGCCATTTATTAAATGACTCGCTGCAAGCGGTTATTCCAGCTATGTTTCCTATTCTAGAACGTTCAATGAACCTGACATTCACCCAGCTGGGCTTTATTGCTTTTGCATTAAATATGATTTCGTCTGTCATGCAGCCTTTGATCGGCTGGTATACGGATAAACGGCCTGTTCCTTACGCTCTGCCGATAGGCCTTTCAAGCAGCATGTTTGGCATCCTCGGCCTGGCTTTTGCCCCGAACTTTGAAACAATATTGCTCTGTGTCGTTTTCATCGGAATAGGTTCTGCCGTTTTTCATCCTGAAGGCTCCCGAGTCGCTTTTTTGGCGGCCGGTCCGCGGAGAGGACTGGCGCAGTCCATTTATCAAGTCGGCGGAAATACAGGACAGGCACTGGCACCGTTAATAACCGCACTCGTGTTAGTGCCATTCGGACAGCTTGGAGCCGCATATTTCACCTTAGTCGCCGCTCTTGCTGTCATCTTTCTAATGTATATTGCCAAATGGTATTCATTCAAGCTGGACACGATTTCAAAAGAACCGAAGAAAATAAAGAAGACCAAGGCAGGCTCCGGTGCAAATAGAAAATCGATTCGATTTGCACTTGTTATCATTATTTTTATTATCTTCGCCCGTTCTTGGTACATAAGCTCAATTTCCAATTTTTACGCGTTCTATGCAATAGAAAAATACGGCTTAAGTATTCCCGAATCGCAAGGTTATGTATTTTTGTTTTTAATTGCAGGAGCTGTCGGAACCTTTTTAGGTGGTCCTTTTGCAGATCGTTTTGGCAAGCGCACGGTAATTATTGCTTCTTTAGCCAGCTCCGTTCCGCTTGCATTGGCGCTTCCTTTTGCAGGACCTGCTCTTGCTTATATTTTAATTGCCGTTATTGGCCTATTCTTAATGTCGAGCTTTTCTGTCACTGTTGTTTATGCACAGGAGTTGATTCCCGGAAAAATCGGCATGATGTCGGGGCAGACGGTTGGTCTTGCATTTGGGATGGGCGCCATCGGATCAGTCGCCCTTGGCTTGATTATTGATACATTCGGTCTTACAGCAACGATGATATCGATTGCACTTTTACCTATCCTCGGCACCGCTGCCTTTATGCTTCCAAGCGACCAAAAGCTGAGTGAGTGGCAAAAAGCTTAAACACGAAAGGTCCTATTCCCAAATGGAAATTTCAATTTAATGAAGCACCAAATGTTTACGTATGTCCAAACCACCAAGAACTAACCTATCGAACTTCGCCCCGAGAGGGTATAGAAAATATATATCGAATTCAAAAATTTGCGAGAATTGTTCCCTCCTTTCCCGATGTATAAGATCTAAAAAATAAAAGTGAAAGTCATTACATATCATGTGTGGGAAGTTCATAAAGAAAAGGTAAAAATGCTTTATAAATTTCGAAAAGAAAAAATGGCGCGAAGCTTCGCAGACTCAAAAGAGCTGCATGGGCTTCGTTATTGCCGGTTACGGGGGGATTAAAGAACGCAAGTGAGCAGGTTCTACTAACTGCAGCGTGGCAATCCATATCGATTCAAAAGTTCATTAAAATTTCCATCGATTAAGAAACCCATAGAAAAAGCTTGTCGAGAAAAATACCCCTTTCTCGACAAGCTGAAGGCCTCTCTTTAAAAAAGGACCTTTCTTCTAATTTATGATTTATAAACCAAATGAATTGTTGTGGTATCTTCTGTTATATTAATCGTGTGCTCAGAATCATTTCCAGCTTTTACGTCATATAGAATGACATCATATTTCCCAGTCTGTGTCTCCCACTTAATGTTTCCATCTTTATCAGTAGTACCGATCTCATGCCCAATGTCATTGCTGGTATGCAAATCTTCTGTTACTTTTATATTTTTTAGCGGTTTATTGTCTTTATCGCTCACATTAATAGTAACTGTTGCCATAACGGGCTGTTCCTCTTCTTTATTATTGGCACTGCTGCAAGCAGAAATGAGTACAAAGAACAAAGTGAAGAGTAGACAATTCGAGATGAATTTTAACATTATAACCCCTTCCAGTAGCTTAAATTATCAAACTTAGCCTCTGTAATTCGAGTGCCTACGTTGTAATAGGATGAATAACCCCCTGAATGAATCCCGACTGCATGATTAGTTGACTTGTATACAGGGGCTCCACTTTGACCACCATGCGTATCAATATGATATCCAATCCGATTCGATAAAGACCACTGTATGCTCCCAGAATGCTCCCACATTGTACCCATAGGTTTATCAACTGGATATCCCTGAAGAATTACTCCGGTTCCATTAAGGGATGACAATTGCCAACTATAACCTAACCATCCAACTGTGTTCCCTAAACTTTTTGCAACTTTGATCGCTCCATAGTCATAGTCAGAATTTTCGTTTTCTGTCCAGCCTTTTACAGAGTAAAAAGTGGTTCCCATAGTATAGCTAAATGGATTACTCCTGCCGGTTTTGCCTGGAATAACTGTTATAGATGTTGCCCAGCCGCCTTTACTTTTGTCATGTACACAATGGCCGGCCGTAGCGACTGTATCAGGGTCTATAAAAAATCCTGTGCATCGATAAGAACCAGGAGCTTTAGGGTACTTTACATCAAGGAATGTAACTGTTCTATTGGGATATGTTGTAGTGGGATTGACTCTTGTTCTGTTATCTGTTCCGATAACTACGTTTGTGTCGATTTCTTCAGGAGAGTTTGGTTTTTCGTTTTCATCATAGGATTCATCCATAGTAGGGTTTAATTTTCCTGTTCCTTCAAAAGGAGGGGAAGAACTTTTCTCTCCCATTGTTCTCTTAAATTCTTGCATTTTTTCTTTCGATACTTCTTTCCCATCACTCGATACAGGGAGATCACGATCATCAAAAACCGGTACGGTGTCAGTGGTAGAAGCAAAAGATGTAAGGGGTAAAATCAATGAAACTAGCAAGAAAACGGTGGCCAAAAACAGACTAACATTTAGCTTTTTTAACATATTCCTCCTTGAATTCATTTTCCAAAAAAAAAGAAATATGGGTATGTCTAATTTTAACAATACAAAGCGAGCGTTTTCAACAAAAATCTGATATATTAACATTTTTTTACAAATACCAATGTCTTCAATGTGTAAAGATTAAAAGAAAAAAAGGTTACGAAAGACAATGAAATTGATGGAGGGGGAATGGTGTAAACGCTTGTCCAGCAACCAGATATTGCTTGCTCTCAGGCCTAAGAACACCCTGATTTTTGGTGTTCTTTTTTCTTAGTTCTGCATTGTAGTCACTCCAGGCTGTATAGCAGGTTTCCTTTGAACATTTCCTGAGGAAATTTGATGTTTATAACAGCTAATGACGATTGATGTAGTAACGATCGATAGAATCGAGGATAGTCCATTGCTGAATCCTACTGTGTACATACCACTGCAAACGACAACCATATCAAATATCAAGTTAACTTTGCCAGGATTCCAGCCGTATTTTCTTTGTAAAAATAATGCCATTATATTTGCCCCGCCAAGAGATGCCCCATTTTTAAACAGTAAAGTGAGTCCAAATCCGATGAAAAGCCCGCCTATTATGGCGCCAAAAAGCAGCGGAATCGTAAATCCCGGAAGAAAAGCGTCGAACCATGTTAGCACTGATAATAAGGATACAGAAAAAAGAGTCATTAACGTAAATCGCCAGCCCATTTGTATGATGGAAAACAAATAAAAAGGTAAATTAATAACGAAGAAAATAACGGCAAACGGAAGGTGAAAAAAGTAGGACAGATTTAGGGAGAGCCCTGCTGTACCGCCTGTGATTAAATGAGAATGTCTCAATATGATAACTCCCAAAGCAGTTATTATGCATCCCAATATTATATATGAAAGCTTTCTCACCAATCCCACCACCTGTTACTCATTTTGTATATTATTAATGGTACATTTTTGATACGATGATTTACATAGAATAGTGAAGGTAATTAGGATGTCTAACATTTAAAATGAAGAAAAAAATTGAAATAAGCATTCAATTTGAAGGGATGATTTTTGTGGATCAATTGGACGTGAAATTGCTGCAGCTTTTGCAGGAGGATGGGCGGATTACAATAAGTGAGCTTTCCAAACGATTGGCATTAAGCAGGCCGAGCATTTCAGAACGAATAGCCAAGCTGCAAGAGAGCGGGGTAATTGAAGGCTTTGGCGCAAGAATTTCTCCAGCAAAACTGGGAAAGGATACATTGATGATTATTCGGATCACAGGGCTTCAGGTAACTCCGCAAAAATTTGAAAGCTTTATTCAAGAGCAGGAAGAAATCATAGAGTGCCACCGGGTGACTGGCGAGGTATCTTATTTTATGAAAGCAGCTGTCAGCGGAATCGGTGCCATGGGACTGCTTATCGACCGGTTGATTCCTTACGGGATTCCGAATACGTCGATTATTATTTCATCACCTGTTCCATTTCGTCACATGCTGCCTGAAGAGGGTTGAACGATAAAGTGAATCTTCACCGTTCGACAAAGCTGGACAGAAAAAGTGATATATCCGAGTCAGTCACATGTTTTCTGTACTGCCAGGTTTTGAAGCAGGAGCTTGATTTAGTTCCTGCTCCGAAAGCTCATAATACTTCGGCCTTGTCATAAACAGCAGTTGCATTAATCATTAATAAAGGCAATTCGATACAAAAAGTGGTTCCTACATCCTTTTTGCTGGTGACTGAAATCGTACCGTTCATTTCTTTAATAATATTGTAAGTGATAGTTAAACCGACTCCGGTTCCTTTGATTTTTGTTGAATAGTATGGCGTGCCGAGATTCTGGATTTGTTTTTTTGTCATGCCTATCCCGTTATCAATAATTTCAATACACACATTATTATTTTTTTTATACGTATTTATCGTTAACGTGCCATTTGAATCTATGGCCTCTACCCCGTTTTTCATAATATTTAATAGAGCCTGCTTCAATTCACTTCTATTTCCTTTAATAAACAGTCCTTCCTCAATTGATGAAAAGATAGCAATATTATGAGTATTAGTATAGGAGGTAATTATATCTATTGCCGATTGGACTTCAAAGGAGATTTGTATCTCTTCTTTCACCTCTTTGCCTGGTTTGGCTAAAGATAAATAATCGTTAATGACTCCCTCTGTTCTTTTCAATTCTTCTAAAGAAATAGCAATATACTTCATCTGCTTTTCATTTAAATTGTCGTTCGTTTTCATCAATTGCAAAAAACCTTTGACAGATGTCATCGGATTTCTTACCTCATGGGCAACCGAAGCTGCCAACTGACTGATCGTATTCAGTCTCTCTGAGTCGATAATTTGTTTTTTATAAACGATTTGAATATCTAAATTTTCAATGATGAGTACAAGGATTAAGAGAGTTACATAAGTCAGGAAGGAGAAAAGCATCATGGAAATCAGTTGTGCCAGCTCGTTTAACAATAGCAGGCTGATTGCTCTTGTGAACGCAATTCCCCAGAAAAAGAGACTAATGCTATATAATTTTTTCCTCAAAGGATAAGAAGAAAAGTTTCTGCTAATTAAAATAAGAGCCACTGCTGCAATGAAATAATTAACCAACGTAACATAAAAACCATTCCCTCCAAACCAATAACGATACATAAGCATGAGCCCCACAAGCATTACACCTGGCTTCACCCCGTCATACAAGAAAGCAATGATGATCGGAATAACCCGAAAATCATAATGGTAACCATCAGAAAATAATACTGGATTTGTCATGGTTAAAAACAGAGAAATGAACAATGTTCCAAACAAAAAAGAAATGAATTTCTTCCTATTAAGTTTGTCTTCTTTGATGAATAAATGGTAAATAACCATTGGTAGGATCATGACTAAAATATGGTAGGAAACCTGTTCGATTGACTCGATCATTGCATCAGTCCAGTCTTTTAGAGCATTAATGAAAAAATAATTCTTTAGTCTCATAATACTCCAAAACATATACTAAACCCTGCTAGGATATTTTATTTATTTTTCTTACAAGTCTGTTCACTTGTCTACACTACATATACCTTTTTAGTTTCCATACTTATACATTAACTAAAAAAACAACCTGATCCCCCTTGTTACAGGAACTTAGGCTGCTCAATTATTCGTCCTTATCGCTTTACACGAACATCAGTAAACACATCCGATGCATCATCACTGTTCGAGGAAAACTCAGAGATGATCGCTCCGAGCTCACCAGCTTGAAACCAGTGGAGCGTATCGGGCTCAATTGTATATTGCTCACCAGGATGAAGAATAATTTCCTTCTGGGCTGTATAATACTCAAGGTCTTCCACTGGCGGCAGAACAGTCGGTGGCACAATTGCCTCGCCTTCCACAAACAAATGGATACGTCCAAAGCGGCAGCGGAATGTTTCTTGCTTCCCAGGAGTTCCATCTTTCCGCCTTGGGTGTTTATGCTCAGGGCATGTTTGATAAGGGAACGGGACAAGTTCTTTTGCATGCGTTGTTTTCCCTTTAGGAAGTATCCCCATTAGTGTACTGACACGCGTCCTTTTTTAATCGAATGCTTGGAGTTCGTTACCTTCCATAGTGAGCAGTAACTACTTACTGAAAACCTTCTCTTCTTAAACAATCTTTTAAAACAAATATTGTCACAATCGTTTATCGTATTCTCACTTTTTCTACAGCATGTCCTCCGAATTCATTACGTAGAGCAGCTACTACTTTTCCTGTAAAGGTATCAACTTCCAAAGAGCGGTAACGCATTAATAGGGACAAAGCAATAACAGGCGTGGCTGTTTGTAGATCGAGAGCTGTTTCAACAGTCCATTTCCCTTCACCTGAAGAATGCATAATCCCTTTTATTTCTTCTAATTTTTCATCTTTAGAAAAGGCCCGCTCTGTTAACTCCATGAGCCATGAACGAATCACTGACCCATTGTTCCATACTCTTGCCACTTTTTCGTAGTCATAATCAAATTCGCTTTTCTCTAAAACATCAAACCCTTCACCAATAGCAGCCATCATCCCATATTCAATCCCATTATGGACCATTTTTAGAAAGTGACCGCTTCCTGCTTTTCCTGCATATAAATATCCGTTTTCTATTGCAGTGTCACGGAAAATAGTTTCTACAACATTCCAAGATTCAGGATCGCCACCAACCATGTAACAAGCTCCGTTACGGGCACCTTCCATCCCGCCGGATGTTCCAACATCCATAAAGCTAACACCATATTGCTTTAACCGATTGTACCGGTTAATGGATTCCTTGTAGTGAGAATTCCCTGCTTCAATGACGATGTCCCCATTATTTAATAATGGCGTAAGTTCATTAATCACTGAATCAACAACTGTATGGGGAACCATTAACCAAAGAACTCTTGGCTGCTCTAATGATTGAACAAGCTCTAACAAACTAGAAGTACCTTTAGCTCCGTACTTTTCCATTTCTTCTACAGCCCGTTGATTTAGATCAAAAGCCGTGACTTCATGCTTAAGATCAATTAAATTCTTACCTATGTTCAATCCCATTTTTCCTAAACCGATTAAACCGACCTTCATATTGACGTCTCCTTTAAGTAGTTTTATAAAAAGATTTTTGGCTTTTTTGTCATTCATCTTTTTTCTAGGAATTATCTATGGTTAACAGTAAAACAACTTTTTGCCCTTTAACATCCAGCCCTTCACATCCAAGAATTTAGTCCCACCAAATAAAACCATCCTCTTGCAATAAATGATGTGAAGCTTCAGGACCCAATGAGCCTGAACGGTAGGGATGAAGCGGAAGGAGATTTTCCCCAAATGCTTCGAGGACCGGCTGTACCCATTCCCACGATAGTTCAACTTCTTTCCAATGTGCAAAGAACCTTGAATCACCGCGGAAAGCATCGAGCAACAAAAGTTCATAGGCCTCTGGCATATCATTAGAATTAGCTGAAAAATTTACAGTGATAGGCTCAATTTGATTCGTTAATGAGTTTTTCATATTTAATTGCAGTGAAACACATTCGTGCGGACTAATTTGGATGATTAGAAGGTTAGGAGCTATTGCATTTTGTTGAGACATATCTTCCGATGCGTTTTTGAATTCAATTACGATGCGTGTTGATTTTTCCTTCATTCTTTTTCCTGTACGGATATAGAATGGGACCCCGCTCCAAAAACGATCATCAATCCATAAACGAGCAGCAATGAAAGTATCATTTGTTGAATAATCCCCAATTCCAGGCTCCTCTGTATATCCAACAACCGCTTTGCCATCAATTTCGCCTGAGGAATATTGCCCGCGTATAACATTTGTTAGGACACTTTCCTTCTCTAAAGGCCTAAGAAACTCCATAATTTTTCTCTTCTCATTCCTAATCTCTTCGGCATTGATGTTGTTAGGGAGATGCATTGCGATCATCATTAGAAGCTGTAGCAAATGGTTTTGAAACATATCTCGGACGGCCCCTGCATGGTCGTAATAATCGGCTCTATCTTCTACTCCAACTGTCTCACTTGCCGTAATTTGCACATTGGCAATGTGCTGATTATTCCATAACGCTTGAAGCACAGGATTAGCAAATTCTAATACCTTAAGGTTTTGGATCATGGGCTTTCCAAGATAATGGTCTATGCGATAAATCTCCTCTTCTTCAAATGCCCGGCTTAATTTTTCGTTTAGCTCTAAAGCTGAATTTAGATCATGTCCAAATGGCTTTTCTATAATGAGGCGTTTCCATCCTTTTTTAGGGCTTAACCCACTTTCGTTAATATTTGAGGTAATGACATCCACAAACTCCGGTGCAACCGATAAATAAAACATGCGGTTTTCAGGGATATGTAATTGCCCTTCGCGTCTTTCAATAATTTCAAGTAAACTTTTATAATCTTCATTCTTTGTTACGTCCAAGGAACAATATCGAAATGCATCAAGAAACTTTTCCATTTTGGAAGTATCGTTGATTGAACGCCTAGAGAATGTTTTAACTGATTGTTCAACATGGGTTTGAAATGAATAGTGAGACCATACTCTTCTTCCTAAACCTATAATCGAAAATGCATCAGGCATCTTGTCATTAATAAACAAATTATATAAAGCAGGAAAGATTTTCCTTTTAGCCAAATCCCCTGTTGCCCCAAACAAAACAAAGGTCATAGAATCCAATTCCATCGTCTTTATGACATCAAGAGCATTCTTATCAATTGGAATAGTTGAAGTATTCACTCGATTTCCCTCCTATGTTTTTTTCCTCTTGTTAGAACTAAGTATACTGTTTATAATAATTATGTGTAAGTACACACTTTATTTTTACATAGTGTCTAAAAGTATACTTTGATTAAGATGAATAAATAGGGAGGGGAACTAATGGGGCATCTTTGTAATAAGACGTTTAACTGTGAAAAGGAATTAACACTTGCTGTTATTGGTGGAAAATGGAAAATGTTGATTTTATGGCATTTAGGCAAAGAGGGAACAAAGCGCTTTAACGAGCTAAAATCTCTCATACCGAGTATCACTCAAAGAATGCTTGTAAACCAATTGAGAGAATTAGAAGAAGACCTTATTATTCATCGTGAAGTCTATCCCGTTGTACCTCCTAAAGTAGAATACTCACTGACTGAACAAGGAAAAACCCTACTGCCCATTCTCGAATCAATGTACCAATGGGGTAAAAACTACATGGAAACTAACATGAAAATCGAGGAAAAAAACGAATCTATACAATAGAACTACTTGAGTTAAATTATAGGATGGCCAAACACACCACGTGCAGCAACTTTTTTATAAGATTGTTGCATGTGGTATTTTAATGTTTCTTCTTACCTAATTCCTTTATGCTTCCCTCCCCTGCAAAAGCAGCCACTGACTGAATCAATTGTTCTACATCATGTCATCTCTTTTTTTCTTCTTCACAAACGCCATCTTTCATGGTTTCAGATTTTTTCTGTGGGTGATCCTGCCCTCATTCACTTAATCGTTCCAGGCAATTTTTCTTAGCTATTTTAGATTCTGTATAAAATTATATTTTTTATTAATTCGACTTTTTATGAAAGGAGTCAGACATCAAATAAGCTGCCGCCAACGCCCCTTCTTAGATACCACACCGTGCACAACTTTTTGGCAAAGTACGTAAAAAAAGCTGTTGAAAATATTTTTCAACAGCCTGACAATTAAAAAATTTTTTTTATAAAGACTCCTTCTCAAAATATTCATGTATAAAAAGGATTTCTCCACTCCATTAGTGTTCCGTAATTACATGATTCTTGGTCCTCTAAATAATTAGCTATTACTTGAATTGGGGTGCGGCCACAACGAAGCAAAAATGTAATTACCGGATCCTTTAATTCGCCTTTTATGACAGCTTCTAGGTATTGCTCTGGCGTCATTTCCTTTGCTTTTTTATAATATCCCGGCATTCTTCCACCACCTAACAGCCGTTCCAGTTGCTTATATATAACAACGTCATACATGGATGACATCAGCCATTTCCCCAAACCTAATTTCCGGAAGGAGGGACGTACGCCAATATCAACAACATAGAGCGTATTGCCATTTGGGTTATGGTTTCGAATATATCCATTATCTGTGATTTCTTCCCATGTATGTTCAGGATTAGTTGGATCAAAATCAACCAACAAAGCGGTTATTGAGCCGGCAATTTCTCCATTAACCTCTATACACAAAGCTCCTTCGGAAAACAAGGTAACATGGTTTTTCAACTGTTCTGTTTTCCACCATAATTCAGACGGGAAAGGAGGAGGAAAACTTTCTTTCTGAATAAGAATTAAGTCAGGAAAGTCTTTTTCTTCATAATTTCGGATTACTGCAGGAATGGGATGATTCTGGTCAAATACGAAAAAATCCTTGAAATATGCCATACTTCCTCCTTACGCTTGGATAACAGATTCTTTTTCCCAATCTGGATAAAGATCAATACGTCGATCACGCCACGTGGTCACCGAGCCATTTTCCCGAACTTGATATAACAGTTCTAAATCAAGATCTGTAGTCACAACCATATCTTCATTAACCTCTCCTTCTACTAGGATGCCACGAGGAGGAAAGGGGATATCATTTGGTGTAATCACAGCCGCTTGTCCGAAGTTCGCTCTCATAAAATCTACAGTAGGAAGAGAGCCCACTGTACCAGTGGAGACAACATAGACTTGGTTTTCGACTGCCCTCGCATGGCTGGTGTAACGGACACGGTAGAACCCATGACGATCATCTGTACAAGAAGGACAGAAAATAATATCGGCCCCCTTCGCTTTTGCCATTCGAACAACTTCTGGAAATTCAATGTCGTAGCAGGTTAAGATGGAGATTCTTCCTTTTTTAGTCTCAAACACTTCTAGGCTTTCACCAGGAGTCATGTTCCATTCTGCCAATTCAGTTGGAGTGATATGAAGCTTTGCTTGTTCCTCTATTCTTCCATCTGGATAGAATAAATGGGCAACATTATATAAACGCCCCCCTCTATTAATGACATGTGTTCCTCCAATAATATGTATCTGGTTTTTTATCGCCAAACTCATAAATAAAGAACGATACTGATCAGTAAAATGTGGGATATCCTGGATGGTCAAGGGTTGACCTAGTTGGTTGCCTATGGACATGAGTTGAGTTGTGATAAATTCAGGAAATAGGACAAAATCAGCTCCGAATTCTTCTGCCGTTTTAACATAGTGTTCCACTTGATTTGCGAATTCATCAAAACATTGTATGGTATGAAGATGATATTGAACTGCCGAGACTCTTAGTTTCATAAGCTCCTCCTTCTTCTTACAATTATTCCGGTAAAATTTCTTTGCATCTATATTATGATTTAGTGATGTAAATATTATTAGAAAAACAATAACCTTTAACAAGTACGCACATTTGTTTTACTTAGTAACAAAAAATACACTAAAGGAAATCGTTGTGAAAATATCGACGATAATTTAAATCGAAAAATAGTCAATCCATTCATTCGATTCCCTCCTATTTTCTATAACGCTTCACATTCTTCAAATTAAAAAACTCTGTGAGTCTATCTAACAACTTAGTATAAATATCATTAACTAATCTTTACTTTAAAATATACAAGTTGCTAATTCTACTAACGGAGATTAGGAAGAAAGGTAAAGTATGATCTTTTAAATGCAAGTTAACTTAATTTGTTAGTAAATACATATCGCGGATGACAGTTGTGGGAGAGTGCAAATTTTAAAGCCGCCGAAGGAGCAAGTTCCAAAAAGACCCTTGGAACAAATCTCTCAGGTAGATGGGACCACAAGTGGACGCAACTCTGGAGAGCGCGTATATAGTATGACGCCACCAAAGGGGAAGACTCTATGAAAAATGAATGGAGTTAAACTCTCAGGTAAAAGGACAGAGAAGGGTAGAGACGCTACACTACCCTTCTCTGTCTTTTTTTGTATGCAAAAAAGTTTTCACAGAAAAGTAAGTCAGTAGCAAGAAAGAATGTTAGTGTCTCTAACTATACTAATATCTTCAAGTTATAGTTTGGTACAGCCAATGGAATCTAAACAAAATTTCAAGGAGGAGTAAAAATGGGTTTACGACAAAATGATTCCACCATTTTTGAAGCCATTGAGAAGGAGCGACATCGTCAACATCAAACACTGGAGTTGATCGCATCAGAAAACTTCGTAAGCGAAGATGTATTAGAAGCAATGGGAAGCGTGATGACAAATAAATATGCAGAAGGCTATCCAGGGAAGCGTTACTATGGCGGATGCGAATTTGTTGATGTGGCAGAACAAGCGGCTATTGAGCGCCTAACCAAGCTGTTTGGTGCCAAATATGCAAATGTCCAGCCACACTCGGGTGCACAAGCAAACCTTGCTGTTTTTTATGCATTGCTTCAGCCTGGTGATAAAGTGATGGGAATGAATCTTTCACATGGTGGCCACTTAACTCATGGAAGCCCTGTCAGCATTTCAGGAAAATGGTTTGAGATTGTGTCCTATGGCGTAAGAAAAGATACTCACTTGATAGATTTCGATGAGCTGAAAGCCATGGCGAAAAAAGAGAAACCAAAATTGATCATTGCAGGAGCAAGCGCCTACTCAAGAACGATTGATTTTACACGCTTTAGGGAAATTGCAGATCAAGTTGGAGCCAAACTCATGGTGGATATGGCTCATATTGCAGGACTTGTCGCAGCAGGTCTTCACCCATCTCCAGTACCATATGCGGATGTGGTGACAAGTACGACGCATAAAACATTGAGAGGGCCGCGCGGCGGTATCGTTTTAACAAATGATGAGGAGATTATGAAAGATATTAATAGAGCCGTGTTCCCAGGGATTCAAAGTGGACCGTTAATGCACATCATTGCAGCCAAGGCGGTTGCCTTCAACGAAGCTTTGCAGCCAAGTTTTAAGGCTTATGCCCAACAAATCATGGAAAACGCAGTAACACTTGGCGAAACATTAAAGAAAGAAGGGGCAACGCTTGTCTCTGGAGGCACTGATAATCATATTGTCCTTTTAGATGTGCGTCCGTGGAACTTAACAGGAAAAGAAGCAGAGAAATTATTAGAAGAAGCGGGTATTACCGTCAATAAAAACACGATTCCATATGATCCTGAAAGTCCGTTTGTCACAAGCGGGATTCGTATGGGAACAGCAGCTTTAACAACTCGTGGCATGAAGCAGGATGAAATGGTGAAGATTGGGAAAGTGATCGCTGCTGTTCTAAAAAGCAAAGGAGACATAGAAGTTCTTGAACAAGCAAAAGAAACGACTAAAGCGATTTGTGGGTCATATCCGTTATTTCAACAGCTAATCACTGTATAAGAAGGAGGCATCGTCATGGAATATCAAAGTTGTTTTGATATAATCGGCCCAATTATGGTGGGACCGTCGAGCTCTCATACGGCAGGTGTCGTGTCAATCGGAAAATTTATTCATGACCTGTTAGGCGGTTGTCCAGAGGAGGCTAATATTGTATTTTACGATTCCTTCTCTGAAACTTATCAAGGACATGGAACGGATAAAGCACTGCTTGGTGGATTGCTTGGAATGGATGCAGATGATCCACGAATTAAACAATCCTTAGAATCGGCAAAAGAGCATGGAATGCAGTACTATTTGGAGTTTGAAGACAGATGCGTCTATTTTGACCACCCAAATACAACAATCGTGACAGTCAAACGCGGTGATTGCATTGTAAAAGTTGGCGGTGTATCACTTGGGGGTGGCCTATCTAAAATCTTTATGATTGACGAAGAGATGATAGATATTCGTCTAAGCGCTGGTGATGACTTTGGAGATATTGCCAATCAGTATCAACTAAGTAAGAAATTACTTATGGAGGAAATGTAATGGAAGTAAAATCCATGGTGGAGTTGATTGAAGCTTGTGAGCGTGAGCAAAAAACCATTGGTGAAATGATGCTGATGATGGAAGTGAAAAAGTCAGGAAAAGACGAAGAAACCATTATCAACATGATGGAAGAGCGATTGATCAAAATGAAAGAAGCCGTTGATAGTGGGATGAACGATGCCTCGACTGCACCAAGTGGTATTTCCGGCGGGGATGCTGTGAAAATGTATGACTACATCAATCAAGGAAAAACGCTGTCAGGAAATTATATTAGTGATGCAATGACTTTCTCCCTGGCAACCTCTGAAAGCAATGCACGAATGGGCGTTATTGTGGCTACTCCAACAGCTGGAGCAGCCGGTATTTTGCCCGGTGTATTATTTTCATTGCATAAAAATGAGGGTGCCTCTTATAAAGACTTAGTCATGGGCTTGTTTACGGCTAGTATGCTTGGTTTTGTGATTGCGAATCGTTCCTTTATTTCAGGAGCAGCCGGGGGGTGTCAAGCAGAAGTAGGATCTGCAGCGGCTATGGCTGCGGGGACAATCGTAGAGCTAAAAGGAGGTACACCAAAACAAGCCGTGAATGCGACAGCAATTTCCATGAAATCACTATTAGGTTTAGTCTGTGACCCAGTTGCCGGTCTTGTTGAAGTACCTTGCATAAAGCGAAATGCGATTGGCACATCGATTGCCTTTTCAGCTGCAGATTTATCTCTTGCTGGTGTGGAAAGCCGAATTCCATGTGATGAAGTCATTGAAGCGATGTATAGGATTGGAAAAGATATGCCTCGAACACTTCGGGAAACGGCACTTGGCGGTCTCGCCATGACCGAAACAGGTAAAAAGGTAAAAGAACAGTTATTTTGTAAAAGATTTTAATCGGAGGTGAATTAATGAGCACAGGAACAGTATTAAAGCGAACACCGCTTTTTGAAAAATATATAAAATACGGTGCAAAGGTCATTAATTTTTGCGGATGGGAACTTCCGGTACAGTTTTCAAGCATCTTAGAAGAGCATGAGGCTGTCCGAAAGGAAGCAGGACTCTTTGATGTCTCTCATATGGGAGAAGTGCTTGTTGAAGGTAAAGGTGCGGAGAGTTATATTAATCACCTTGTAACAAACGATGTAACAAAACTGAGTATCAATCAGGCACAATATACAGCTATGTGTTATCCGGACGGTGGTACAGTCGATGACTTGGTTGTTTACAAGTTAGCGAATGAAAAGTACCTACTTGTGATTAATGCAGCAAACATTGAAAAAGATTACGAGTGGATGGAGCTACATCTAAGAGGAGACGTGACGCTTCATAATATTTCAAGTGACCTTGCACAGCTTGCTATCCAAGGTCCAAAGGCAGAAGGCATCTTACAAAAGTTAACGGCAACAGACTTAACTGAAATTGGTTTTTTCCGCTTTGCTCAACATACCAATCTAAATGGGATTACAGATGTGCTTATATCCCGAACAGGTTACACAGGGGAGGACGGTTTTGAACTTTATTTGGCAGCGGATAAAGCAGAAGCACTTTGGGATAATCTTCTAGAAGTGGGAAAGGAAGATGGCTTAAAACCATGTGGACTTGGTGCGCGTGACACTCTTCGCTTTGAAGTACGTCTTGCGCTGTATGGCCAAGAACTCACAAATGAAATTAGTCCGCTTGAAGCAGGAATCGGTTTTGCCGTTAAAACGAACAAAGAAAGTCATTTTATCGGCAAAGACATCCTTACGGCTCAAAAAGAAGAAGGGTTAAAACGGAAATTAGTTGGGATTGAAGTAACAGGAAGGGGCATACCTCGTCATGGTTACAAAGTATTCTCAGCGGGTGAAGAGGAGATCGGCTTTATTACATCCGGTACCCATTCCCCGTCTCTAAAGAAAAACTTAGGTCTTGCAATCATATCGGCGGAACATGCTGAAGCCGGGACGCAGCTAAAAGTTGAAATCCGTAATAAGATGATTGATGCCATTGTTGTCAAAGCGCCATTCTATAAAAATGGTTCTTGAAATTTTTAATAGGATTAGAAAGTCTCTCTTTTTTAACGAGTTCATGTGTCTAGCTCCAAGCGTAATCGACTCTCGGATCTAGCCAAACGTTTGTTGACACTTAAGGACGCCTTACGCTTTTCTTAATAGAGTCATAGGATAATATTCAGGGATTTCAAGTCACCTTACATGCAGTCATGTGAAAGAAAAAATCTCTCGAATAATTTTATAAATAATCATAATTTTACAAAAAGATATTATGAAAGGAATAAAAATAATGACAAATACGACAGCAAACTTACTATACAGCAAGGAACATGAGTGGGTATTACAATTAGACGGAAATCGAGTACGAATCGGAATCACTGATTATGCACAAAAGCAGTTAGGAGATATCGTCTTTGTTGAAAACCCTGCAGTCGATGATAAAGTAACAGCTGATGAATCCATGGGAACAGTTGAATCAGTTAAAGCAGTTTCTGAACTTTACGCTCCAGTATCAGGTTCGGTTCTTCGCGTAAACGAGGAACTGTACGATACTCCTGAGACGATCAACGGACAGCCATATGAAGAAGGTTGGTTAGTAGAAGTAGAAATATCCAATCCGGAAGAGTTAGAATCGCTTTTAAATGAGGATGAATATCAAGCATTTATTAATGAAGGAGAGGCATAAGATGACCAATACTTATAGATACCTTCCTGATACGAAACAAGATCAAGAGGAGATGCTCGCTCTTTTGAATATTTCTTCCATAGATGAGTTATTTGAAGATATTCCATCTGACATTCGGTTAGATGGTGAGCTCAACATTCCGAAAGCTGTTCCTGAATCGCTTCTTTTGAAAAAAATGCATGGACTTTCTTCACGAAACAAAAATGCCAATCACTATCCGACTTTTCTCGGTGCCGGTACATATGATCATTACATTCCAAGTGTAGTAAATCATATGATTTCACGTTCCGAATTTTATACAGCGTATACTCCCTATCAACCAGAAATCAGCCAAGGTGAGTTACAAGCCATTTTTGAGTTTCAAACCATGGTTTGTGAGCTGACAGGAATGGATGTAGCCAATTCTTCGATGTACGACGGCTTTACTTCACTTGCAGAAGCTGCATCACTTGCCGTTGCCTCAACAAGACGTTCAAGAGTGCTTGTATCAAAGGCCGTTCATCCTGAATCCCGTGCCATTTTAAATACGGTAGCAGATGGACAAGGGTTTACAGCGGATGAAGTGAATCTTGCTGCTGATGTTACAGACTTGGAAAAGCTGCAAGAACAAATTGAAAAGGACACTGCTGCCGTCATTGTTCAATACCCGAACTTCTTTGGTTCCATTGAAGATTTATCATATATAAAGAAAATTACGGAGGCAAAAGGAGCACTTTTCATCGTCAGTGCCAACCCACTGGCATTAGCGCTTCTGCAGGCACCAGGTAAACTCGGGGCCGATATAGTTATCGGTGATATGCAACCTTTAGGAATACCAATGGCCTTTGGCGGTCCACACTGCGGGTATTTTGCGGTTCATCAAAAATTTATGCGCAAAGTACCCGGTCGTATTGTAGGACAAACGAAAGATGAGCAAGGAAACCGTGGATTCGTGTTAACATTGCAAGCACGTGAACAGCATATTCGCCGCGATAAAGCGTCGTCAAATATTTGTTCCAACCAAGCTTTAAATGCTCTTGCCTCTTCTATTTGTATGGCAGCACTCGGAAAGCAAGGAATTCGTCAAATGGCACAGCTGAATGTTGAGAAAGCTGATTACATGGCAAAGTCCCTACAAAGGAAAGGATTTATTATTGTGAATCAGGCACCATTTTTTAATGAATTTGTGGTGGAACTTCCCCATCCAGTCAAGGAAGTCAATGAAAAACTTCTTGAAGCAGGAATCATCGGAGGATTTGACTTAGGAAGTGATTACGGCGTTGATAATCAAATGCTCATTGCAGTGACTGAACAGCGAACAAAAGAAGAGATTGACAAATTTGTAGAGGTATTGGAGGCGATTGTAAATGGTTGAATATAAAGAGCTAATCTTTGAAATCAGTCGTCCAGGGCGTGTGGGGTCAAGTCTTCCGGAAAGTGACGTGGAAAGCATTGATTTAAATGATAAATTTCCGAAACATTTGATTCGTGATCTACCAGCCGAGCTCCCGGAAGTATCAGAGCTTCAGCTTGTGCGCCATTATACAGCACTTTCTAATAAAAACCACGGAATCGATAATGGTTTCTACCCGCTTGGTTCTTGTACGATGAAATACAACCCGAAAATTAATGAAGACGTGGCACGTTTCGAGGGCTTTAGCCGTATCCATCCGTATCAGCCAGCTGAAACGGTACAAGGGGCATTAGAGCTTTTATATGAATTACAGGAAGAGTTGGCTGAGATCACAGGCATGGATTCGGTGACATTACAGCCTTCTGCAGGGGCTCAAGGGGAATGGACCGGTTTAATGATGGTAAAGGCTTATCTTGAGCAAAAAGGAGAAAAAAGAACAAAGGTACTGGTTCCGGACTCAGCACACGGTACAAATCCTGCAAGTGCAACCGTTGCCGGTTTTAAAACGGTCACTATTCCATCCAATGAAAATGGTTTGGTGGATTTAGAAGAATTAAAGAAGCACGTTGACGATGATACAGCCGCATTGATGTTAACTAACCCTAATACACTTGGATTGTTTGAAAAAGAAATTGTGGAAATCGCTAAAGTTGTTCATGAAGCAGGTGGCTTATTATACTATGATGGCGCAAATGCTAATGCAATTTTAGGAAAAACAACACCAGGTAAAATGGGCTTTGACATCGTGCATTTAAATCTTCATAAGACGTTTACCACGCCTCATGGCGGCGGCGGCCCGGGCGCCGGTCCAGTCGGTGTGAAAAAAAAGCTCCTTCCGTATTTACCAGTGCCACGTATAGAAAAAGATGGTAAGAAATATGTGCTGAATTCTACTTATCCGCTATCAATCGGCCGTGTGAAAGGGTATTATGGAAACTTTGGTATTTTGGTTCGTGCGTATACCTATATACGCACAATGGGGCCAGATGGACTACGTCAAGTATCTGAAGGTGCAGTGCTTCATGCGAACTATCTTCGTAAAAAGCTTGAGCCGTATTTTGAAGCACCGTATTCGCAAATTTGCAAGCACGAATTTGTGTTATCTGGTTCCAGACAGAAAAAGCTGGGTGTAAGAACACTTGATATGGCAAAACGTCTACTTGATTTTGGCTATCATCCGCCAACGATCTACTTCCCTTTAAATGTAGAGGAATGTTTAATGATTGAACCGACCGAAACAGAGTCAAAAGAAACCATGGATGCCTTTGCAGATGTTATGATTCAAATTGCCAAAGAAGTGGAAGAAAATCCTGGTGTCGTATTAGAGGCGCCGCATACAACAGTCATTGGCCGATTGGATGAAGTGCGAGCAGCTAGACAACCAATCTTGCGTTATACAAAAGAGGAAGCAGCAGAGAAAGAAACCGCAAAAGCATAAACTACTTTTTGGGTTGAAAATGAATCACCAGGAATGGAGGTAAAGAGAAACATATTTTCTCGCTTGTTCATTCTTGGTGGTTTTAAATAAATCAACGTCAATACTGGATAGATATCATATGCGTGACTGGTTTCAGTCGATTTTATGGTCCGCACTTAGGAGTGAATGATATGACCACCGATTATGTTCGTAAACCAGAATGGCTCAAAATTAAATTAAATACGAATGAACAATATATAGGATTTAAAAAAATGATGCGCGAAAAAAAGCTCCATACGGTCTGTGAAGAAGCGAAATGTCCTAACATTCATGAATGTTGGGCTGTACGTAAAACGGCAACCTTTATGATTTTAGGAAGTGTATGCACACGTGCTTGCCGATTCTGTGCGGTTCAAACAGGGCTTCCGACAGAGCTTGATTGGGAAGAGCCGGAACGTGTGGCAGAATCAGTGGAACAGATGGGCTTAAAGCATGTCGTGATTACGGCTGTTGCCCGAGATGATCTAAAAGACGGTGGGGCTCGAGTTTTTGCGGAAACGGTACGGGCAGTGAGGCACCGCAATCCGTTTTGCAGCATTGAAGTCCTTCCATCTGATATGAATGGGGAACTTGACAACTTAAAAATATTAATGGATGCAAGACCAGACATATTAAATCACAACATTGAAACTGTGAGACGCTTATCACCGTCAGTTCGTGCACGTGCAACATATGAACGTTCACTTGAGTTTTTGAGACGCGCAAAACACATAAACGCCATTATTCCAACGAAATCAAGTATTATGATTGGTCTGGGAGAAACCAAAGAAGAAATCATGGAAACGATGGATGACCTTCGGGCTAACGATGTTGACATTATGACAATAGGTCAATATTTGCAGCCGACCAAACGTCATTTGAAAGTACAAAAATATTGGAATCCACAAGAATTTAAGGAATTGAAGGAAATTGCATTGTCAAAAGGGTTTAGCCACTGTGAAGCAGGTCCACTCGTTCGTTCTTCCTACCATGCTGATGAACAGATTCAAGCAGCGAAAGCGAATGTGTAATCAGGTAAGATAAGACATTGGTGAGAAGGAGAGGATTCAATGGTTATAACATTAACAGAGACAGCAATGGACAAGCTACAAGCAATAGAGTTGAAGGAGGAACAATTTCTTCGGATTGACGCTGATATAGCAGGCGGCTGCGGACTATCTGTCAAATTTGCGATTGTTCTTGATAAACCGCGCTGCAACGATACAGTTATTGAATGTGATGGAATTCAATTTCGAATGGATCGTTTTACTAAACGTTATTTAGATGAAGAGGTCCAAATTGATTATACAGATGAACGTGGCTTTCTTATTGGAGAAATCTTAACTTCAAGTGCATGTGCAGGGGGCAAATAAGTACGTTCTCATAGATTCTAAGCAGGAGAAAGACAAGCAATTCAGTATGTTCTATGCAGCAGACAATATAATATAAACGAAGATTGCGGAGGGTGAGGACATTGGCAGGAATGGAGATCGTATCAAATTTCAATTCCCGCTCTTAATGAAGACCCTCAGATTCCGGAAATCACCATTAAGAATTTTCGTAATTTCCCCATTGGATTTATCCACCTTTCAATATAAACGTTTATTCTTATAAAAGTGAAGATCTAATTATATAAAAGAGCATATCAAGTGTTGAACGACCACTAGATACGCTCTTTTTTTATTCTCTATTAAAACGAAAGATACTCTGAAATCAAGAAATCAGCAGGCAGCTAAGTTTCATGCAGCGTACTTGGTTGCTTGCTGATTCCTTAATTCACATAGAGTAATAAATTAAAGCTATTCCTTTTTGTCTCTACTACAAGATAAACAAGCACCTTAGTTTCTTAATAATTCTGTCTTACTGTCTCCTTTGATTAACTCTTGGTTATTATCATTTAATACACGTTCAATGCGTTTACGAAGCATTTTCATACCACTCCCTCCGGCTTGAAAATGACGAAGCTTTCCTTCTTTATCAAATACGTAGTAAGCTGGAACGTACTTATTTTCAAATACATCCGTTAATTTAAGTTCACTGTCTACCAAAATAGGCTGTATAATATCATGCCCCAGCGCCATTGCTTTAATCACATTTAGATCCAAGTCATCTTCTGATCGAGGCATATGAACTGCTACAACATTCAAGTGATCCGTATATTCATCGCGTAGTTTATTTATATCCGTCATAGCTTCTTTACATAAAAGCAGCTTACAGACCAGAAATGAATTAATGTTACTTTTTCTCCAACCAATTGTTCTTTTGTTATTTCTCCATTAATCCAGGAAGTGCCACCTGTTAACTCTGGCATTTGTTCTCTTAACTTCATAATTCCATCCCTCCTCTAAGTTTTTTATGCTTAATTTTAAATACACTTTTACAATCATTACTCCACCCAAGCTTTTGCCACACTTCTATTCTTAGAAATCCATTTTTTTACGCCTTCTGCTTCAATTGTGGAATTTTTAATCTCAGATTCTAGCTTCGCTAACTGATCTGAGGTAATTGTAAACTCTCCAAGCCATTTAGCGACTTCAGGGTAATCTGCTGAGAATTCTTTGCGGCTAACCGCTTGAAGCTCTTCAGCTCCGTTTGGATTCATAAGTTTTTTAGGGTCGTCTAAATAACGCAGATTGTATTTTTCGAATGCCCAGTGAGGACGCCATAATGTAACCACAATCGGTTCTTTATTCGATACAGCTTTGTCCAGTTCTGCTAACATAGCTGGTGTACTGCTTCCAACTAAAGCCCAATCATTTAATCGATAACCAGGTAATGCTTTTCTACTGACGCCCATTAAACCGGCCCCCGGTTCAATCCCGATGATTTTTCCTTTTAATTTATCCTTATAGTTCTTTAAATCTTCTATTGATTGCACATCTAAATAGTCAGGTACCGCTAGTCCGTTATCCGCTTGATCATACCACGTTCCCAGCACTTCCAAATCATCACCAAACTTATCCATATAAGAGCCGTGTGTAGACGGCATCCAAACATCTAAAAATAGATCAACATTTCCTTGGGCCATTCCAGAGAAGATAGGGGCGACATCTGCCTGAACAGCTTTAACCTTGTATCCTTTTTTCTCTAACAACTCTTTCCATAAAAAAGTGACAGCTACATCTTCATCCCATGGTATGTATCCAATAGTTATTTCCTTTTCCTTATTTCCCCCTTTATTTGACTTACCCTGGTCCGTATCTGTTTCTGTATTGCTCGTACTACTACTATTACTACTCCCACATGCCGTTACAAACACCATCATTAATATGGTTGTAATAATAATGAAAAGTTTTTTTGTTTGTTTCAATGAAATATCACTCCTATCCGTTCTGTTTTTCCTATTGAATGCCCCTTTTTTTCTGAGCAGCAAGATGTGTCATTCTATCCAAAATAATCGCGATAATCACAACAGAAATACCTCCAATAAAACCTAATCCAACATTTAGCATACTAATACTTCTTAATACCTCTGCTCCTAAACCACCTGCTCCGACCATTGATGAAATAACGACCATGGAAAGAGACAACATAATGACTTGATTTACACCGGACATAATCATTGGCAAAGCTAAGGGTAACTGCACTTTGATTAACTTTTGCCATTCTGTTGCTCCAAATGCTTCGGCTGCTTCCACAGTCGTTTTCGGAACTTGTTGAAGACCTAATAACGTTAATCGTACAGCCGGAGGCATCGCAAAAATACAAGTAGCAATAAGAGCTGTTGCGTTCCCTAACCCGAACAGAAGAACAGCGGGTATTAAATAAACGAAAGCAGGCATTGTTTGCATAATATCGAGCGAAGGATTTACCACCGCTCTCACCCTGTCAAAACGATAGGATAGAATACCTAACGGAACACCGAAGAGAAGAGAAATCATGGTAGAGGCTAAAACGAGAGACAATGTAAGCATAGATGCCTCCCATAAATTTAAGCTTATAATGAGGAGCAATCCTAAACCTGTAAAAACAGCTATTTTCCAGTTCGTTAACCAGCCGGCAAGCGCCACAAGAATGATTACCATTACTAACGGAGACGGGGTCGTTAATAGCCATTCAAGCCCCCCAATTACAATTGTCATGGTGTCATTTATTACATTAAATACCCCCGAAAAACGATTTGTCACAAAATCTACTAAATTATTAGCCCATTGATCTAGAGGAATACGAGGTATAAACGAAGAAGTCATAGTTATCTTTGTCATCTTTGTACCCCCTCCATTTGATAAGAGTCAAAATCTTGCTCCTCATCCCCTTTTATTTGCTCTGTTAAACTCGCAATCAGTGTACTTTGTGTGATCATTCCTTCTAAACGGTTTTGATAATCAACAACCGCTACTGGAAGATCGTTGTTTATAAATAGAGGGAGAGTTTCTCTTAAAGGAACATCCAGATGAACACGATGCATTTGGTTTTCCACTTTTCCTATTAAACTTTGTTTATGAAACTCAACTAGTTCTGCTACTTCGTGAATGTTTAAAATACCTAATAAATGGTGCCGTCTATCTAGAACAAAAATGTTTGATAGTTTGTTTGTTTTCATTCTCCGTAATACAACTTGCGGTGACTCGTTTTCATATGCAAAAACTTCAACAGGTGTCATGGCACTCTTTGTCAGGCGAATTTTGCTGTAATCAACATCTTGTACAAGCTGTTTTACATAATCGGTTGCAGGCCGGCTCAAAATCTCTTCAGCTGTTCCAAGCTGTACAATTTCCCCATCTTTCATCACTGCCGCACGATGCCCTAAAGTGAGTGCTTCATCTAAATCATGAGTCACAAAAATAACGGTTTTTTGAATTTCTCCTTGAATATCAAGAAATAACTTTTGCATCTCTCGGCGAATAAGAGGATCCAGAGCTGAGAAAGGTTCATCCATTAGTAAGATTTCTTGGTTAGAGGCAAGCGCTCTTGCTAAGCCGACACGCTGCTGCATACCTCCTGATAATTCATAAATACGCTTATACGCCTGACCGTTCAATCCCACCAGCTCAAGCGCATCTTTCCCTTTTTTCTCTCTCACACCTGCAGGTACACCTTGCAGTTCTAAACCAAACGTAACATTATCAATCACTGTGCGATTTGGTAAGAGCCCGACGTTTTGGAAGACCATACCAATTTTGTTGCGTCTAACTTGCTGAAGCTGCCTATTAGCCATATGTGCAATATCGTCATTTTCAAGAAACACCATGCCTTCTGTTGGTTCGATAAGTCCATTTAAACATCTAAGCAATGTGGATTTTCCACTGCCAGACAGTCCAATTAACACAAATATTTCTCCCTTTTTTACTTCAAAATTAGCATCGAATATGGCAACAGTTGTTTTTGTTTCTTGTTCGACTTCATGCTTGCTTTGTCCTAACTTTCGTAGTTCAAGTGCTTGTTCCTTTTGACGTCCAAATACTTTTGAAACATTGGAGACACGAATGATGGGTTCTGCAAATCCGGATTCTCGTTGCATGTTTACTCTCCTCTCATAATAGCCTCTCGGCATTTGTTGATCCTTGATATTTTTGAATTTTTGTTCACTGCTTCCTCCTACTGTTGGAGCGTTAATTTCCCTTTTGATTTTATTAAATTCTCATTTATTCCAATAGCCTATTAAACAATCATTTATATAATCCCTGTCTTAGAATCAGGTTTATTGCTAAGTTTATCGTTAGATTTGTTTAAAGCACTTGTCTGTTCCAGAGTCATATTTCTGGTCTCTGGAGCCATCACTAACGAAATCAGAAACCCAGCAAAAAATAGGCCTGCACAAACATACAAAGTCATTTCCAACCCGTAATTAGCCAATATCATGGGAAACAAAAATGTACTCAGAGAGGCACCAATTCGACTCATGCCGGTGCCGAATCCTACAGCTGTTCCTCTAATCTTTGTCGGAAACAATTCATTCGGATAAATCCATTGGTGGATATTCATACTGGTGTTAAAAATACCGTAAATGACAAATAATGTAATACTGTAGGTAAATGACATCTGCCAGCTGGACGTTATTCCCAAAATCACTAAAATAATCGCAGAGACTAGAAAGGGCCAAATTAGCACCGGTCTCCTTCCAATTTTCTCCACCAAGTAGACAGCTGGTATTAATCCTACTAAATAGAAGAGGCTCATGATCGTAGAACCCAGATACTCCTTGTTTCCATCCGCAAATCCTAATTGCCCTAATACTTCAGGGATGAAGGTAGCAATCGCAAAGGCAGGAGCCACTTGAAGCGTCCAGAATAGGGCGATAAAGAGGGTCCATTTGCCATACCCATTTTTAAACATGTCCATAAATGACGTCTTTTCTTTAGCCTCGAAGGACTCGGAGAGGACCACATCTTTTCCAAAGATCCCTTGAATGATAGCGTTGGCTCCTTTTTCTTTTCCTTTACTTGCTAGCCAAAGAGGGGATTCTGGCATCTTTATGCGAGCCAGCAAAATAATGATGGCCGGAATGGCACTGCTTGCCAGCATCCAACGCCAGCTATCCTCACCCAGAGCCAACATCCAATACCCCACCAAGAAGGACATGCCGTAGCCAACATACCATAGAGCGATTAGTCCACCAAGCAAGGCGCCACGGTGCTTACTAGGAGCAAACTCCGCCATATAAGTGGCGGAAATCGGATAATCAGCTCCAGCCGCGAATCCTAAAATAAAGCGTAAAATGACAAGCTGCATCGGGTCAGTCACAAAATACTGGGGAATCGAGGCAATTACAAAAATGGATAAATCGAGAATAAACATCTTCTTTCGTCCAATAAGATCCGTTAAATATCCCCCCAGTATTCCACCAAAAAACATGCCAACATACATAGCCATTGCTATCATACCGACTACGGTTAACGACATATCAAACTGGGGTTGTAAAACGGCCAAGGCTACTGCGATAATGCCAATGATGTACCCGTCAATAAAGGCTCCCCCGCCCGTGTAGAAGAACATTTGAAAGTGAAATTTACCTAAAGGCATTTCTTCCAGTGTACGCACTTCATAATCCCCCCTCCATTATTCTAATATTAATAAATTCATCTCCTTTTCATCCTCCCATTTTTCCAATTACACGAAGTTTCCCTTGACTAAATAATGTCAATAAATCATAACTTCCTGCCTTGGAGTGTGTACAAGTTGAATCCACCAAATGGGGAACACACCTACGAGCGCGTCTGTCACATCTCCATTTAAAATAGAGTTTCAGCAGTACATTCGTTCCATATGCGCTTTATTAAAAAGAAAGAATAAACTTTCCTCACCCCTTCTAAATAGATAATTTAAGACTGTATAGAGCATCTACTTAAAGAAACTAACTTTTTAAAAAAGGGTTTGACACGTATAGCTTTCGTCCATCTATAGCGAACATCGTGTCAAACCGGATTGATTATTCGACTTTCATGCCTATTGATTCTAAGACGAGATCGTAAAATTTGGAAACGTGTTGTTCAATCGGTACTAAAATCCCGCCATTCTTGTATGATCTTGATCCCATGTTTTCTTGACACCACTCGCACGCTTCAAAATCTTGCATATTGACACGATGGAACAATTCAACAGCATCTGCTGGATCAAAATCTGGCTTTTCAATTTCTTCCGGATCAAATAACCATTCACAAATAACTTTCGATTTCTCCGGACTAATTGGAAGGATACGATGAATAATGACATGATCCGGTGTTAAGTTAATGAATACGAGTGGAAGAATCGTTATGCCATAATATAAACGATCATCTTCTGGAAGTAAGCCTTTTAACATCGCTCTGCTACCTTTGCCGCTTATTGAGAAAGCTTCCAGCTCATCATTAAATTTGGCTGCTCCACTGACTGTATTTTGTGTACCAATGCCTGAACGGAATTCCGGAAGAGTCGCTGTTAATTCAGGATGAATAGAAGAGCAATGATAACATTCTTGGAAATTTTCCACGATGAGCTTCCAATTTGCCGCTACCTCGTACTCTTTACGATGAGCGACTTTTAAATTTTGAATTTGATATCGACTAAATGTAGCAAGGTCGCCAAAACGGTCAAATATTTGTGTATCTAATTGTTGTTCAACCGGCAGTGGATTTTCAGATAGGTTCAGCCAAATCATTCCATGCCATACTTGGAGATGCACTGGCTCTAAGCCATAGTTTTCATTGTTAACTAACTCTTCACGGCACTCAGTTGTATTTGGAACTCCAAGCAAGGAACCATCAAGACCATAACTCCAAGAATGATAAGGACAGCGAATAATTCCCGTTTTGCCACAAGGGTTATTGCATAGTGTCGCTCCACGATGGCGGCACACATTTAAGAACGCACGAAGAACATTGTCTTTTCCTCTGATAATTAGAATATTTTCGTTCTGCACCTTTGTTGTAATATAATGACCCGACTTCCCTACCTCATATTCAAAGCCAACAAAAGTCCATTTTTTTGTGAAAATATGCTCTTTTTCTAGTTCAAAAATTTCCGGAGATGTATAGAGATCCCCTTTTAATGTAGCCTGTAATTTTCCTGGATCACTTACTGTCGTCTGATTCATTTCCATCTTTTTTTCCTCCTTTATCCGCTTGGAAAGATTAAATAGAGCATCTATGGCTGATTCACAACTTACTGAAAAACAAAACGCTGGGGGCTGAATAAATCTATTGGGTGATTTGTTTGTCCATTAATCACTAAGTCTGCTAAAATCTCCCCTACAACACTCGCAAATTTAAATCCATGTCCGGAAAATCCAGCTGCGACTGCCACTTGCGGATAATCTGGATGATTGGAAATAACAAAATGTTCATCTGGTGTATTGGTATACATACATGTTTTCCCTTGTAAAAATCGACCATTTAACTGTGGAAGGCCTTGAGCAAGATACTCTCTAATCATTGCAACTTCATAGTCATACACAGTGCGGTCAATGGTTTCAGGTGTACAAGGTTTTCCCTTGCGAAAGAAAGCGACTTTTGCTCCTTCAGCACCTACTCCGAAAGAAGGAAAACCATATAACTGCACATTATCATCTGCTTCCCATACATAAATCGGTTGCTTCCCAACACGGAAAGGCTCTATTCCTCCTGTCGGCTCAAAGAACATTTGAATATGACGTTCAACTTGTAAGTTTACACCTATGTCTTTCAATAACTGGGGTGCCCAAGCCCCTGCCGAAATAATCATTTTCCCGGCTTCATATGTTCCATTATTTGTCACAACACGTACACCTTCACCAGAAGGGTGAGCTTCCCATGATTGAACAGCTTCAAAGAATCGGAGTTCAGCACCATGCTTCTCCGCTTGAAGAAGATGAGTATACACACTTAGTTCTGGTCGAACAAACCCAGCCTTTTCTTCATATAATGCAAGTGTGTTAGATGAAGGGGTGAAAACCGGGAAACGTCTGTGTATATCATTCGCTTCTAGAATCTCGTAAGAAAGATTCCACTGTTTGGAACTTTCAATACTGCCGGATACTGTTAAACTGTCAGGGGGTCCCATCATCAATCCCCCTGTAATAGTGAGAATTTCCTCTCCGCTTTCCCGTTCAATCTCATTCCATAATTCGTAGGCACGAAGTAATAAAGGAACATATGCAGGATCTTCAAAATAAGATTGTCGAATGATTCGTGAACCGCCATGACTTGACCCTTGGTCATGTGCCGGACCAAACTGTTCAAGTCCAAGTACCCGTTGACCTCTCTTTGCTAATTGGTATGCAGCTGTACTACCCATTCCTCCTAAACCGATAACTATGACATCATAATTGTTGGACATATCTATACCTCCTGTTATTGAGAAACTACGACAGATTGTGCCAGGATCTTCGCTCTGTGCCGCTGTCCGAAGTATTCAATACTTAATACATTACCTTCTTTTACAACTTCAGGTAATAGCAACGCATATACCACCCCTTTGCCCAGACTGTATGCATATCCAGCGCTCGTCACAAAGCCAACTGTCTTTCCTGTATGAAATACCGGTTCATACCCCATCACAACCATTGACGGATCATCCAACACTAACGTAGTTAACAATAGCTTAGGTCCCTTTGCCTTACGAACAAGCAATGTATCTTTTCCAATGAAGGCTGGTTTATTAAGGTCAACCATATGATATAGCCCTACTTCGTATGGATCATGTTCACTCCAGAAGTCTTTCCCGCTTCTTGACGAAAGTGATTCGATTCGAAGATTTTCAAGTGCACGGTCACCTGCAGCAATAAGCTGATGTGGGCGTCCTGCTTCAATTAATAAATCCCATAATAGTAATCCTTGATCAAAAGTCGTAAATAACTCCCATCCTTCTGTACCGAAATAGGAATCATAAACAGCTAACACCGGAACATTTTCAATAAATAGTTCCTTTGCTTTGCCAAGTACCCATCCTTCTGATGTAAAAGACTCAGAAACAAAAGGTTGCATAATTTCTTTTGTCTTAGATCCTATTACACCGAGGCTGCATATCCCAGCTGTTAAATCTTGGATCAAAACTCGGCTGGATGCTTGTAATTGTTTATTAATCCAACTCGCTTCAACGGCTCCCGTACAAAGAACAAAGAAGGTCGAAGCTGCTGTACGAATCACTCTTATTCGATCTTTTATTCCAGCTAATTCATGGAGCATCAATGTATCCGTTACATGACCAACTGGAATATCGATATTGCTTGTCGTTAATTTTTGTAAAAACTCTAGTGCCCCTTCACCGCTGATCTCGAGCCGTTTTTTGGTAGCCGTCATATCATAAAGCCCAGCATATTGCCGAGTATGCAGCTGTTCAGCCTCAATAACTGGTGACCAATACTGAGCTGCCCATCCTTCACGTTTCAAGATGTGTTTTTCATATTTTGCAACAAGCGAATCATTTGCTTCATACCATTGTGGCTGCTCCCATCCAGATCGTTCACTAAAATAAGCCCCTAAGGTTTTTTGACGCATATAATATGGACTTACACGCATATCACGCGATGTTTCCGGCGGCATAAATGGATGATGGATATCATATACTTTTTCATATTGTTCAATGGAACGCTTTTTAAAATAAGTAGGGCTTTGTGCATATGTGTCAAAACGATTAATATCACATAACTCCAGATCAAGGTTTGGCGCTCCATTTACAATCCACTCAGCCATCGCTTTCCCAACACCAGCAGAATGGGTCACCCATATAGCTTCTGCCACCCAAAATCCACGTACTTTTTGTGATTCTCCTAACAGCGGCATTCCATCAGGTGTAAAGGAAAATATACCGTTTATTCCTTTTTTCATGCCTGTTTGTTTTAATGCTGGAATAAGTTTAAGGGCATCATGCCATGGTTTTTCGAAGTCTTCAGGTGTAAAGGGCTTTACAGATGGCATTTCTTTCGCTTCGCCATACTTGGTAATCTCACTAAGCTCGACAGGCAATGGACGATGCTGATAAGAACCGATACCTAAACGATTGAATACTTGGCGGAAATATATGGCATCATCTTGTTGGCGGATAAGCGGTGCGGTTGCCTCTTCTGTTTCATCAGCCAGTTCTTGCAAATCATTGGTAAACACATATTGATGTGCCATTGGTTGAAGAGGAATAGTTACTCCTGCCATTTCTCCAATACGAGGTCCCCAGAATCCAGCACAGCAAATTATTAAGTCAGCTTCAAATCTTCCAGCACTTGTTTCGACCGCTTTTACTTGACCATCCACAATGTCGATTCCTGTTACCTCTGTGTGACCATAAAACTTAGCACCTAGAGATTTTGTAAAATTCGCCATTTTATCAATAGCACGAAGCGGTTTAGCAACTCCATCTGACGGTACATATAGTCCTCCACAAATGTTATCCGGATTAATTAGCGAGCATTTTTTGGCACATTCCTCGGGTGAAAGAATCAATGCTTCGATTCCCCACGATGCTCCCACACCTGCTTTTCGTTTCAAATCTTCTAAACGCTCAGGTGTAGTTGCAATTTCCAGACTCCCTACCGAATAGAAAGAAGGTTGTCCCTCAGCACTTAAATCCTTAAAAGTCTCCACTGTTTGAGAGGCTAAAGTAGTCAATACTTTAGAAAAACTAAGTTGAAACACAAGCCCTGGTGCATGAGAGGTTGATCCCCCTGTTTCAAACAACGGTCCTTGCTCAATGACTGTAATGTTTTGTTGCCCCATTTTGCTTAAGTAGTAGGCAGTACTGCATCCAACAATACCGGCTCCGATGATGACAATTTTCTTTTGCTTCATAACTCTGCACCTCACTCCCTAGTAAAACAAAGTCGTAATATTACGATTGGGCCAATTATAATTTTAAATTTTAGAATATTAAAAACATTTTGTGAGAAAATCTAACCCGTATTTTTTTTAGGTATTTTTCAAAAACGTTCGGAAAAGTCCTTTCATAGTTGTTTCTATAACAAAAATACACAACAACTACTTTCAATTCCCGATGATTTTATATAATACCAGTTTGACTTACTTTCCCTTCCTTTTTCAATAAGTGTGTTATTTGTAACTATATGTTTTATAAGTGCGTACTTTTTTTTTTGAAAATTACCACTTAGACTAAAATTACACCAAAAAAATAAGGAGTGAAATTGGATGGAACTTCAATTAGCATTAGATCTTGTTAATATTCCTGAAGCAAAGAAAGTAGTAAAAGAGGTTCAAGAACACATTGATATCGTTGAAATCGGTACACCTGTGGTAATTAACGAAGGTCTCAAAGCCGTAAAAGAGATTAAGGAGGAATTTCCTTCTCTAAGAGTATTGGCTGATCTTAAAATTATGGATGCAGGTGCATATGAAGTAATGAAAGCTTCAGAAGCCGGCGCTGATATTATTACCGTTCTTGGAGCAACAGACGATGCGACAATCAAGGGGGCTGTGGAAGAGGCTAAAAAACAAGGAGCGAAAATCCTAGTTGACATGATTAATGTAAAAGACCTTGAACAACGTGCGAAAGAAGTTGACGCACTGGGAGTAGACTATATTTGTGTCCACACAGGTTATGACCTTCAAGCAGAGGGAGAAAATCCTTTTGAACAGCTTCAAACGATTAAGCGTGTCGTAAACAATGCGAAAACTGCAGTTGCAGGGGGAATTAAGTTAGCCACACTTCCGGAAGTGGTGCAATCACAACCCGACCTAGTTATTGTAGGTGGAGGTATTACAGGTAACGAAGATAAAAAAGCTGTGGCGGCACAAATGCAAAACTTAATTAAACAAGAAACTTTTGCATAAGAAAGGTTACAACCATTATGCAGACAACCCAATACGTTAATGAAATTATCGAAGAGCTAAACCGTTCTGCTGATTTAATATCCAGTGAAGAAGCTGAAAAGCTGGTAGATTATATCCTCGAATCAAAGAAGGTTTTTGTGGCTGGGGCGGGGCGATCCGGATTTATGGCTAAGTCTTTCGCCATGCGGATGATGCACATGGGCTTAGACGCCTATGTCGTAGGAGAAACCGTTACTCCTAACCTGGAGAAGAAGGATATTTTGATTATCGGTTCTGGATCGGGAGAAACAAAGAGTCTGGTATCCATGGCTGAAAAAGCAAAAAAATTGGAAGCAACAGTAGCACTTGTCACAATATTTCCTGATTCCACTATTGGAAGAATGGCTGAAGTTTCTATTAAATTAGCGGCTCAATCTAAAACTGAAACAGGCAGTGAATATAAAACGATACAGCCAATGGGATCCCTATTCGAGCAAACTCTCTTATTATTCTTTGATGCTGTTATATTAAAGGTTATGGAGAAAAAAGGGATGAATTCGAAAACAATGTTTAGCAGACATGCCAATCTGGAGTAGAATCAGAAGCTCTGATCTTGGACTCAATAGAACCGTTTAGTTCATTTTTATTCAATGGGCATAAATGTAAGCAGCAGATCTTTTACTTCTGTTTACGAAAGAAAGAGCCTTACAGAATAGAAGAAAATCCTTCCACCCTTACGGCTATTTCTAAAACTAACAGGATTTCCACGAGACTGCACAGTTTGGAGGCTTGGGCTGTTTTAGGTAGAATTCTGTTAACATTTCTAATCAAAATCTTATGAGTAATTGTGTAGAGTGATTTTGGAGGATTTAATGATGAAACAAGATAAGATGATATATGATATTACAATTATTGGTGGAGGTCCTGTAGGCCTATTTGCTTCTTTCTATGGAGGTATGCGAAATTCATCCGTAAAAATAATTGAAAGCTTACCTCAGCTTGGCGGGCAGCTCTCTACCCTATATCCAGAAAAATACATTTATGATGTAGCCGGATTTCCTAAAATTCGGGCAAAAGACTTAATCACGGGCTTAAAAGAACAGATGGCGCAGTTTAATCCAAAAATTTGTTTACAACAAACAGTGAAAGATCTTGATATTAAGGAAGACGGAACAATTAAACTCACCACTGATATAGAAGAGCATCTAACAAGAACAGTTATTATCACAGCAGGAATTGGAGCTTTTAACGCTAGAAAAATAGGGCTTGAAGGATCAGAAAAGTATGAGAATAAAAACATTCATTATTTCATCGATGACTTGGAGAAATTTCGTAACAAGAAAGTAATGGTTTGTGGAGGGGGAGATTCCGCTATTGATTGGGCACTTATGCTCGAACCAATTGCTGAGAAAGTCATTCTCGTTCACCGTAGGGAAAAATTCAGAGCACATGAACACAGTGTGACCCAATTAGATTCTTCGAACGTTACTTTAAAAACTCCTTATGTTCCAGTGGAATTAGTTGGAAACGATGATAGGATTAACAAAGTAATTTTAGAAAGGGTGACAGTAGGCACTGAAGAAGCCATTGAGGTTGATGAAGTAATTATTAACTTTGGTTTTGTATCTTCTCTTGGTTCTATTAAGAATTGGGGGTTAGAAATTGAAAAAAATTCGATTGTTGTCAATTCCAAGATGGAAACTAATATCCCCGGAGTGTACGCTGCCGGAGACATTTGTACATTTGACGGAAAAGTAAAATTGATAGCGACTGGTCTTGGAGAGGCACCTACTGCTGTAAATAACGCTAAATCCTATTTAGATCCAAAAGCAAAAGTTCAGCCGCTTCATAGCACTTCTGTATTTGCTTAATAATGAAAGGAAATCGATAAAAAGATTCTGTAACAAAACCTTAAAACAATGGTAGCGCATGTATTCTTTTGGAGAACATATATAAAGGAAGAAACTCGACCATTATTAATGGATAAACCATGGAGAAGCGAAAAACAGTCGATTGTTTTTAGAGGAACCAAAGGAAGAACAGTGAACAGAAAAGTAAGGACAACAGTAACAAAAAAAACCAATATAAACTCCACTGGCTGCCGTTCTTCGGAGTTTATGAGTAATAATCATGTAAATGCCGCTTTTCCTTAAAAAGGATTAGCGGCATTTTATATTCCATTTGAAAGAATAGCTTTGTTTTAACTATCTGATAATAGATGTTCCATTTTGACTATGTGTTCTTCATCCATACATAGCCTCGGCACTTTTAAGTTATCCCGATACGTTTTATTCATATGGTCTGAAAAAGAACGGAAGAGCTTTTTGATTACAATAATTAATAAACTTCTTACACCCTTTTACTACTGCAGCGATTTGTTTGTATCCTTCAATACTTGGATTTAATAATATTCCTTCTTTTATACATGCGCTGGCTGCATTCATGAAAAATTATCATCGTGTTATGATGCTTTCTGTTGCTTTGATAAATGCAAATTCTAAGCCGTCTGCCTCAACATTCTTCCAGTCAATGTTCCCCCGCAAGTGTGAAACATCAATACCCTTTGTAGCATTCCAAACACTCACATTAGTCTTCCCCGCACGTCACAAACTGATTTCGTCTGCTATTCTGAGCAGCTTCCGCACTCCGCTTCGTATCTCGTTTTCGTTCACGAACGAGTAGCTTAGCCGAATCCACGCTTTTCTTTCTTTTAGCGGGTCACAAATTTCTCCAGGGACAAATGAAATCGAGTTTTTCAGGCATTCGTCCAGCAGGCGTTCGACGGGGATATGACCGGGAAGCTCTACCCATAGGTTTAATCCCCCTTTTGGACTTACCCACTTCCATCCTGATTTGTCCAGTTCTTCTTCCATAATTTCTTTACGAATGCTTAATGCGATTCGCAGCTTCTCCAAATGCGTTTGCATGCGATCTGAAAAGAAATAATGAAGAAACATTTTCTGATTTAAAAGCGGGGCACCGTTATCAGCCAAAGACTTGGCCGATTTGAGAATATTCATCAGCGGCGCGCGGCAGGCCGCAAACGCAATTCTTAGTCCGGGACTGACATATTTACTGTAGCCGCGAATGTAAATGACATACCCTTCCGTATCATACGAAAAGATCGGCGGCGGCGGTTTCTCATCAAAATAAATATCGTAATTCGTATCATCCTCCACGAGCAGGCATCCGTACGCTTCAGCTAGCTCAACCAGCTGTTTTCGCTGATCGGCAGGAACGGTGTAGCCGGTCGGATTATGAAACGTTGGGTTCAAATAAAATAGCCGTGGTTGATGCTTTTTCATCAGCTGCTCAATCTCAGCTATATCATAGCCGTCCGGAAAAAGCTCCACCGGAATAATCTCGGCACCTTGCTGCCGGAACGCGTCGATTGCCATACTGTAGCTCGGGCGTTCCAACAATACAGTGTCTCTTCGTTTCACAAAGGTTTGTGCCACGAGGTATATCACCTGTTGAGCCCCGGAAAAAACTACAAGTTCCGCAGGGTCCACATGCATATTATTTTTTTCGATAAAATAGGAAGACATATGCTTCCTCAATTTTTCATCGCCTTCAATCGTCGAATACGTCCCAAGAATTTCAGGCTCTGAGACGAGGACATCCTTTAAATATTCTGAAAAAAATTTGGTTGGCAATAGCTTAGGGTTCACAAGAGCTTTTGAAAATTGATAATCCACCTTAACCTGGTGAATTTCCGACAAGTGATTTTTATGGACATAAGAAGAAACAATCGGATTATCTGTTTGTGTAAAAACGCGTATGCCCTTAGGCTGAACATAGTAGCCTGACTTGTCTTTTACATAGAGATGGTTATCGTTTTTCAGCATTTGGTACGCTTTTAAAACAGTCAACCGATGCATCTTCATTTTAGCTGCCATGGTACGGACAGAGGGAACTTTTTCGTGCTCCTTCCAATCACCGCCTTCAATCCTTCTTAAGGCGAAATCATAGACTTGCTTAAAAAGCGGGATTTCATTATGAATTTGATTTTTCACACCCGTCGTCCCCCTTTTTTTCTATCATTTTATCATAATTGCAGAAAACTGTTCTATTCAATGATAACTGTTCTATCTCTTGTTATTTATGATGGAGAAAAGGAGGAATTTTAGTGGTTTACGCAGCTTATTTAACGATTTGTTTTATTTTTGGAACTACATTTTTGGCTATTAAGATTGGAGTAGATGAAGGGTTTCCTCCATTTTTATCAGCAGGGATCCGTTTTTTTGTCGCAGGGCTGATTCTTTTTTTGTGGATGGCATGGAGAAAAAAAGCTTCATTCTCTTTATTGCTTAAAAAAGAAATGATGATCACTGGCATGTGCTTAACATTCGGTACATTCGCTACCATTTATTGGGCAGAGCAATATATCTCTTCCGGAATCGCAGCCGTTTTATGCGCCACTGCACCGCTGATGATCGTAATCATTCAAACGACAGTGCTTAAGCAAAAAAGCAGCCGGTTGGGGTTTATCGGCTGTGTTGTTGGTTTATTAGGAGTAGTTTTGCTTACGCTGCCAAGCTTGAAAGGTGAAATGCACGTCAATTGGCTTATAGGGTGTATCGTTGTGTTGCTTGGCCAAGTGTTCTATGCATCTGGCTCCGTATATATGAAGCACATATCCCATAGAATGGGTGATGCTTCGCCTGTCACTCTTAATGCAGCACAAATGATACTGGGCGGACTGATGCTGATTGGCCTTTCACTAGTAACAGAACCTGTTTCGTTCGAAGCTTTTTCTTCTGTGCCGGCTGTTAGTTCCGTTCTTTATTTGATCGTTGTAGGTTCAATGATCGGGCATAGCTTATACTATTGGCTCGTCATAAAAACAGGACCGGTTTTCCCTTCCACATGGTTATACGTGGCACCATTTATCGCTTTAACTCTAGGGGTTCTTTTGTACAACGAATTCTTTTCATGGACCACTGTTCTTGGAGGCTTAACTATCGTTGCAGGAGTGCTGATGGTGAATGCTAACCATTTATTGCGCTTGCTCCGAAAATCACCGGTGTCCAAAACGACCTCTTATCAATAAGTATGTGCGGGCAATATGCATGTACGTTAACAAGACAACGGAGGTTTGTCCTTGATGCTAAATGAGAATAACAAAAATGGTTATGATATGGGGATTTAACATGAAGGTTATTGGCCTAGCATTACCGTTTATGAAAAAAGAATCAACATAAATATCTTTGAATTAAACTATCTATCCTCCGAAAAACAAAGCATTAGTTAATGTGTCTAAATATTTTTTGGAGAAACAATACTTTCGAATCATTTCATAGAAATTCACTATAATATATAATTTTCAGATGCTATAATCTCTTACCAAAGGAATAAATTGGAAGCAGGGAATTGGTAAAGTTTTTGAAAGATACATTAACTTCAAGCAATGAAAATCAGGATACTTTTTATTCTGGTATGAGTGACACATTCACAGCTACTGTTGCATATTCAACTGTCGTTGCGAAAACAACTGTCTCTAATGAATTTAGTTCGTTTACTCTTAAAAGTCATAGACCCTGACAAATTGGTAAGGAAGTGATCGTTATGGGGAACTTTAGCATCGAAGGTTTAATCGTGTTAATTATTTGCATCGCACTAGTAGTAATGTTAGTAAAAATGATAATAAGATCCGCTTTAAAAGATAAGTAATTCAAATTTAACTGGATTTTTCAGTTGTTTACCTCGTTTTCGTAAAACAGAGCAGAAACCTCGAGAAGTTGAAATAGTTTTAAGCCCCTCCAAAAGAAGGAAGGGCTTTTTCTTATAATAGTTAATAAGGTTCCATAAACCCTTTTGTTACTGCCGCGATTCACCTGAATCCTTCATTGGAAGGGTGTAAACCGTTCCAAGTGTATAAAGCGAGAGTCTTTTTCGTGAAGCCACTTCCCCTGTATTCTCGCTGTTCCCCCATCTAGCTACAGCCCACTTTGCATCAACAGAATAAGTGTTGTGAACTAGCAATCAATCCATTTGCATCAACGAAACAATCTTCACGTCCCCTGCTGTCTATTTAATCAACGATCGTTTCTTTCTGAGGATTTCTTAAAAACTCAAACAGCAGCTTTATTTGAGACTCTGTATTTCGATTAAGTGAAAGCTCGGGCAAATTGGATTCTGAGAAAAAACGAACATCATTGGTTTCTACACCCATACTCGGGGAGCCTCCAATCAATTCACATTGAATGAAAATTTTATAGTAATGAAAGATATCTGGCGGATGAGGATGCTTGTGATAGTCCAATACTGCAAGCAGCTTTGTACTAACTGTATCATAGCCTGATTCTTCTTTGATTTCTTTTACAGCATTTTCGGCAGGCGATAAGCCGACATCACAGAAACCGCCAGGCAATGCCCACCGTTGATCGCTATTTTCTTTTACTAGCAGGATTTTGTTTTCCTTAAAAACGACTCCCCGAACGTCTACTTTAGGAGTTTGATAGCCAGTTTCCTTCGAAAAAAATAGTTTGATTTTTTCCATACCAGAATCGGTATATTCGGCAAAAATCTCAGTACTAAGGCGCAGCAATTGTTCATAACGTTCTTTATCGTATACGTCCTTTGAATAAGCCAATCCTGTTTGCGAAATCGCGTGAATTTGCTTTGCCCAATCCAGCCATTTATTACTCATTCAACACATCCTTTTCCTCCATTTTTCGATAAAGCTCAATTTTATCCTCAATCGCTTCCAGGTTATGCTTCAACTCTTCGATTTGACTCGTCACCTGCTGATGGTGTGTTTCCAGCACCTGTAAATGGGTGCAAGTTCCTTACTCGTTTTCGTTCACGATTGCCAATATTTGATGATCCTCCCATTTTCCGTTGATCTTTACATTTTTCTTCGCTATGCCTTCTTTGTGAAATCCCGCTTTTTCCAGTACCTTCATGGACCCTTGGTTGTGCGGCATAACCCCGGCTTCGATCCGATGAAGATTCAGGTCATGAAAGGCATAGTGCACGGTGAGCCTGACAGCCTCTGTCATATATCCTTTCCCATTATGTTGTTTATCTAAATAGTATCCAATGAAGCAGCCTTGAATAGCCCCTCTTACCACCTCTGATAATGTGACTTTTCCGATTAATTCTTCGCTGCCGATTATGTAGATTCCAAAGGAATATTCCTGCTCCAGCTCTCTATTTTTCACGATTGATTGTATACGCTTTAATTGTCCTTCCATCATGTAAAAATTGTTGTTGCGTAATGGAGTATACGTCTGAAAAAACTCTTTGTTTCGTAATTCCAGCTGCAGAAAAGCCTCTGCGTCTGAAGTGTCCATCGTTTTAATAAATATGTTTCTCCCCGTCATTTTCATGACATCCCCTCCCATTTTTACTAAATAAAAAACACCACAGGGATCCTGTGATGTATCAAAATGACATACCACAGAAAAGCGAGCTGTGGCATGTCCTCCACGTATTCCTTCTAATAAAGAAATGAATCGCTAAGGCTTCCGTTTATAGACAGACTTCTCCCGTGATCCACAACTTTAAAGAAAACAGCAGTCGAGTACCCAATACCTTTAGATAGATTTGAAATAGATCTCTTCTTCATCCGGGCACCCTCCTTTCATGTTTTCACAATACTATTATTTTATTTCTCTTAATGCCAAATAGCAAGCAGAAATCGGGTGATAATCCGCTTTGGTCGCCGGGCTTTTCAATTCTGAATATTTCTTGTTTTGACGAGAAAGCAAAGCATACCAGGCACCATATTGATGATCGATAAAATAATAGTGGCTATATTGAAAGACTTGACGGTAACAATCCCAATACGCTTCATTTCCTGTTCTGGCAGCCAGCATGGCAGAAGCGGCTATTGCTTCGGCCTGGACCCAATAATTTTTATCATCATCTATCATTTCAAATTGCTGAGTTAAAGAATAAATCAGGCCGCCGTATTTTTCATCCCAAGCTTTATTCCATGTGTCTTTAAATAACGTTTCTGCTTTTTCTACAAGCCCTGGTTCATTTTGATATTTATCCAGCCAAACAAACATCTTGCACCATTCAAATTGATGACCCGGAACAAAACCGATCGGACGAAATTCATCACGTGTTTCGTTATTTGTTTCATTACTGTATTGAAAATTCGCCTTCCATTGTTCATCAAAGTGCTCCCAAATCCAGCCTCCGCTTTGACTAGCCAGCTTATTCACTACACTTTCTGCAAGCTCATGTGCTCGTTTCAAATATTTTTCATCCCCTGTTGCTTCATAGGCTGTCAACATAGCTTCACATGAGTGCATATTAGCATTTTGCCCGCGATAGCTTGAAAAATTGCTCCAATCTGCGTTTGCAAAATCCCTATATAAGCGGTGCTCCTCTTCCCAAAAATGCTTCTCCATTGTCTGATAAACGTCCTCGATCACCTTTTCTGATCCAGATATTCCGGCTTTTGCTGCCATTGAAGCGGCTAAAAGAACGAATGCATGCCCGTAAGCGTTTTTTGAGGAATCTGCCACCTCTTGACCGCTAAGCTCAGTAAAATACCCGCCGTTTTCCTTATCCAAATGAAAGGACTGCAGAAATCTTAATCCATGTTCAGCCGCTTCTTTGCACCATTCGGGTCCGTCTAGCAGAGCTCCGACACTAAAGGTATAGATGTGACGGCTCGTAGCAACAAGATGCTTCGTTTTGACATCAACTATGGTTCCATCATCCAGCATCTCTCCCACGTATCCGCCATTTTCGAGGTCCATACATTTTGGATAATAAAAATTCAACGCGGAAAATATCTGTTCTTTTATATATTCTTCTGATTTCACATTCACATTTAGGTCCCCCTTATTTGTTTTTTTAGATGTTTCCCTATCATCTTTCTTGATAAACTCTCCAATTTTATGTTTACTAAACATGCCAGTGGTTTTATTATGTAGATTTTGCAGGACGTGGTTCGTAACCATCCCACGATAAAAAACTAAGGAGAGAGAAAAATGAGTACCAAAACAATTGTAGGAAATGCTTTGTTTGCTGCTTTATACATTGCAGTTTCAGCTTTAATCCAGCCATTTGGGTTTACGAATATCCAATTTCGCATCTCAGAAATGTTCAATCATTTGGTCGTTTTTAATAAAAAATTTATTTATGGAATTATTTTAGGTGTATTTCTAACGAATTTGTTTTTTTCTCCATTACTTGCCTATGACCTCGTTTTTGGTGTCGGGCAATCTCTGCTGGCCTTATCAATTACGATTTTTTCGGCACGATTTGTCAAAAGCATTGTTGCCCGTATGGTGATCAACACACTCGTTTTCACATTTACAATGTTTTTGATTGCGATCGAGCTTCAATTGGCGATGGACTTCCCCTTCTTTGCGACATGGCTTACGACCGCCATTGGCGAATTTGTCGTCATGTTCGTTGGGATGCCGATCATGTATGCGTTGAATAAACGGGTGAGGTTTGATAAATTAGTTTAGTTTTTAGAATGATGCATACTCTCGCAATACTGCTTCACTTCCTATGAAAAATGCAATTCGTATACCCTGCCTTTTGTGTTGCCGGAATGCTTTAGGTTCATGGATTTGAGAAAATAGACGGAAGTAGTTCTAGAAGAAAGGTACAAGAAATCTCTAAGCTGTCGATTGGTGATTGTCGGCCCTATTAAAAGCGCGTAATCTTTCAATGATTCAATATGGGCATCTCTTAAAGAATATGAACAGGATTTGCAAAGCCATGCTTTATTCTTTCTCAACATTGGCAAAGAATGACACTTTGGACAGTATACTCCTTTAACTAATTCCGATTTCTTAATGTCAAACCTTTTTAATAGGTCTGGATTGCTCACTACATGCATTTTCTTTAACTTATGAGCAAGTTCTTTCAACTGTTTCATCGGGATGATTTTAGGAGGGTGCTTTTTGCCAAGATCGGTTATCTTTTGAGGAAGTAATGTTCCATGCATTACCGTTTCCTTAAGAAAAGTATTATTTGTCGTGGACTTAATGATTGTGGAAGGGTTGCTAATTACAACAAAGGTTTCTATGGGGATTTCAGGGAAATTTTTAAAATCATTAGATAACCAATGCATCAACTCTGACTGCTGCCTTCTGATTTGCAGCAGCGGGTCTAAAAACCCTTCCTCTTTTCCATCGGATGATCGAATAAGTTGATTAAAGTTGTCATCAAAATAGATGGTCCCTTTTATATTTTTGATTTCAAGGATTACAAGAAAGCTCTGGGAAAGAATTAACGTATCAATCTGAAAAAATCCGTATTTGTTTGCAAGTCTCAGATCTTGGAGAATAAAATATTTTTTATCCGGCAAAAAGCGCAGATGATAGTCAAGGGACTGCTCTCCATAATAACCTGCTTTCTGTTTAAGCAGCTCCTCTTCAATTAATGCTCTTTTTGATGAAAAGGAAGGTTTTTTAGGTAATCTTCTTAAGATTGCTTCAAGCTTCTGAATTGATATCGGGTATTTCCGTTCTTTAATGATCATCCTATCAAACTCCTTATGAAAAGTTTGATAGGATTTTCTATAATTATCTGCAAACGACCTGCTTTATTGTGAAAATAGTGAAATAATCATTCAAATTCAATTTTTATAAGGGGATTATCATGCGATCATTTCGGGATCATGTCAGCGCCGTAGACCAATTGAACAATTGAAACAATTATTTGCACAGGTTTAACCTAAAATTGAACAGATGCACTGCATAATTGAACAGATGTGCCCGTTTATTGAACAGGTTCGTGTCATATTTGCACAAAAACACTTCATAATTGCACATGGGTCTTCTGCCCACTATTCCTTTACATACAATTTATTTCACCTTTAACCGATCAAGAGCCAACTCCGCATTCACTCTCGCTTTTTCCACTGTGTCTGATGAAGATAGCACTACAGCGACACGGCGACCAGGTGTAGCCACGGGTTTCCCAAATACTCGGATCTGTGTCTCAGGAACGCCAAGAGCTTGTTCAACTCCGTCAATGGTGTAATCGCTATGTTCCTCCGCAGCTTTTAGCGGACGGCTTGCTCCTGGGGTTGTAAAAGTAATTTCCGGAATCGGGAAGCCTAAAATAGCACGCACATGCAAGGCAAACTCTGACAGGTTTTGTGTAACAAGCGTGACGAGGCCGGTATCATGCGGACGCGGAGATACTTCACTGAAATAAACTTTGTCCTTAGAAAGAAAAAGCTCCACGCCAAACAAGCCATATCCGTCTAGACCGTCGGTAATTGCTTGGGCAATCCTTTTCGCTTCACGTATTTGCTCCTCTGACATATCGTGAGGCTGCCACGATTCAATATAATCTCCGTCCTTTTGTTTATGGCCAATTGGGGCACAAAACTTGGTTCCGTCTACTGCACGAACGGTAAGCAGAGTTATTTCTGAGTCAAATGGAATAAACTCTTCGACAATGACTCGTCCTTTTTGCACTCGTCCGCCTTCCATGGCAAGGCTCCATGACTCTTTGATCTCTGCTTCAGTGCGGCAGACACTTTGTCCTTTCCCAGATGAACTCATAATAGGCTTGACTACACAAGGAAAGCCTATTTCGTGAACGGCTTGTACAAATTCCTCGTACGTATCGGCAAATTCATAATTTGCTGTTGGAAGCTGCAGTGTCTCAGCCGCAAATCGCCGAATTCCTTCACGATCCATTGTTAATTGAGCAGCTCTCGCATTCGGAATGACTCGAAATCCTTCTTTTTCTAATTGAATTAACTCAGCTGTCGCAATCGCTTCAATTTCCGGGACTATTAAATCCGGTTCTTCATTCTCGACAATTCGTCTAACTTCCTTCGGATCCATCATATCCACAACATAACTCCGATGTGCAACCTGCATCGCTGGCGCATGCTCATAACGGTCAACAGCGATCGTTTCCACACCAAGACGTTGTGCTTCGATGATCACTTCTTTCCCTAATTCTCCTGAACCTAACAACAGAATTTTCTTCGATTGAAACATATCATTAACCCTCCAGACATATACACTGCCATTATAAACGAAATATAGTATGATAAAAACAATATTTTATTCGGTTTTTAAATAGTTCTTGAAGATAAAATGATTAAGATTAGGAAAGAGAAGGCTTCATAGCCGCACAATAGAAGTGAAAGTAAACTGTGGTCTAATAGAGGAGAATTTTAATATTGATGGTTTAAAAGTCAACCTACATCCAAAAAAAATGCCCCCCATTTCAACTAAAATGGGGGGACAAAACCAAATTACCTTCCTTTTTTAACAAGCTCAACTGCTTCTTTGGATACATAGAACTTGCCGTTGGATTGAACCGTTACACTGTTAAGCTCCCGGTCTTTTCCATTCACAGTGACGATATTTTTGTTTACTGGAAGTTTCGCTTCTTTTTTGTCTTTTTTAACAACTAAAACCGGATTTTGCGAATCAGAGGAATCGATGCTTACTTTCGCTCCAATTTCTTTGAACGCTTTTTCTGCGTCAACGAATAACTGCTTGTCCAGTTTCTTTAAGTCAAAGCCTAAAGCTCCGGCTACTGTATGAGCGATGTCGGTATTTTGAACAAGTCCCTCAGGCTTTCCTGGTCCGTATGAATACAAGAACAAATCTTCACCTGTATGTCCTCCGGTAGTAAAGCCAATGTTAGCACGAGCAGCTAATAGCTGTACGAGCGTTTTTCCTAAGTCAGAAGATTCTTCAATCGCTTTTCTTTCTTCTGCTGAAGGGTGATCGATTCCATAGAGTGCTGCAACTTCAAGAGCATTCGATTTGTCAGGCTTAAGCTGTTTCAAAGCTCCTTCTAGAGTCATTTCTGCCTTCTTCAAAGGATCTACATATGCTGAAACAGGTGTAGAAGGATAAGACTTTGACGTATTTTGGTTTCCAATTGAAATCCCGCTATTTCCATGATCAGAAACAGCAATTACCATCGTATTTTTATCTTTTTTAGCATAATCCAAAGCTTCCTTTACCGCTGCATCATAAGCAAGGACATCACTGATCATTCCGACCGGATCGTTTGCATGTGCTGCCCAATCCGGCTTACTTCCTTCTACAAATAAGAAGAATCCATCTTTATCCTTAGAAAGAGTAGAGATCCCTTTTTTCGTCATTTCAGCAAGCGTTGGTTCATTAGGCTTCGTTTGAGGACGATCTAGATCGTAAGCCAATTCTGCGGGTGCAAAAGCCCCCCATAATTTGCTGGATTTTGATTTCAACAATTCGTCACGCGTATCGACGAAATCGTAATCCTTGCTCTCAATGACTTTTGTTAAGTCTTCTCCGTCTTTTCGATTGTTTTTGGCTGATCCTGTCGTAAAGGAGTCTTTTCCGCCTCCCAATACAACATCCATTCCTTGATAAACCTGCTGTTCAGCGATATTGTCATATTGACTGCGGTGGGTCGCATGAGCTGAAAATCCGGCAGGTGTGGCATGCTGAATTTCAGAAGTTGAGATAATTCCTGTCGCTTTTTTGCTTGTTTTCGCACCTTCAAGTACATTAGCCACGGGTTTTAACGGGTTGTCCGCCAATGAAGGATCCACTCCCGGACTTGTTACTGTTTCCGGTAATACGCCTACCAATTTATCATTTGATTTATTCCCTGTTGCAAGCGCCGTTCCTGCAGGAGCTGAATCAGTAATTGCTGACTCTGCTGAATATGTACGAACTCCTCCTGTTAGAATTCCGTCCATCGCAAGCGGCTCTCCCTTATACCAACGAGCGAGCGTTGTTGTACTTGAACTTACTCCATCCATAACCAGAACGATGACATTTTTCGCTTGTTGTGGATCTTTCTTAGCCTCTACTTTTTCATCACTGCTTCCAAAGCCAAGTGATCCTATAGCTAAACTGCCAGCCAATGTAATTCCCATTACCTTTTTACTTAATTTCATCACTGAATCCTCCCTGCTTGTGATACCAAATATAAGAATAAAGATAAAAAATTAAGCTTGTTTGTGGAAAATATAAATTTATTTTTACATAAAGATTTCGGAAATGTTTTTCTCATACTAATGGAGTGGGTAAAATGTCACTGTGATTCAGATTTCGATTTCCGTTGGATTATTATTTGAAAAGGATTTTCCATTATGCAATTTTTCTTCAACCTTGAATAAACAGCCAAACCGAGGACATTCTAACACATGAAAAGGAGGAGCTTTTTTGATGACGCAAACAAAACGCAATAACGCCATGACGATTGTTGCAATTGGTTCAATACCTCTGATATTAACACTTGGCAATTCAATGCTGATTCCAATATTGCCCCAAATGAAATCTGAATTGCAATTATCACAATTTCAAGTCAGTCTCGTCATAACAGTGTTTTCGATAACCGCGGCAGCCTTCATTCCCATTGTTGGCTATTTGGCCGATCGCTTTTCCCGAAAAATCATTATTATTCCTTGCTTAATTCTTTATGGAATAGGCGGGTTGTTAGCCGGTTTTGCCGCCGGTTTTTTTAACAATGCCTTTCCTTGGATTATGGCAGGGCGGGCTCTTCAGGGACTTGGGGCTGCAGGCACAGGACCAATCGCAATGACCCTTTCAGCTGATCTGTTTAAAGGATCTGAAGAAAGCAGAGTGCTCGGGATTGTCGAGGCGTCGAACGGGATGGGGAAAGTTCTTTCTCCAATTATCGGTTCTCTTATAGCTTTACTTGTTTGGTATGGAGCTTTTTTTGCATTTCCTGCTTTTTGTATCATTTCAGTATTATTGGCTTGGATTTTTATTAAGGAAAAGAAGAAAGAAAAAGAGCCGCCTCCAATCGGAAAATACGCAAAAGGAATGGTGAGTGTTTTTAAGCAAGAGGGCAGATGGCTTTTCTCCACCTATTTAGCTGGCGCAACATGCTTATTTACATTATTCGGCATCCTGTTTTATTTATCAGATGTATTGGAAAAAACGTATGACAGGGATGGTGTATTTAAAGGGCTTATTCTTGCGATCCCCTTATTGGTCATGTGCGTGACTTCTTATATTACCGGCAGCAAAATCGGCAAAAATCAAGCATTGATGAAAAAATTGATCGTTCTAGGCATGGTAATGATGACGATTTCGTATGTTGCATTAAATTTTTTTGAGCAGCTTGTACTTTTTATCAGTATTCTCGCATTAAGCTGTATTGGAACAGGTATTGTGCTCCCTTGCATCAATAGCTTTATTACCGGTGCCGTAGGAAAAGAAAGGAGAGGCTTTGTCACTTCATTATACGGATCCGTACGATTTTTAGGTGTCGCGATCGGACCTCCGATTTTTGGACGATTAATGGAATGGTCGCGAACAGGAATGTTTTTATCTATTGCAGGTTTGACGCTGCTTGTCGGTATTCTGGCTCTCACCATGATACATGCGAAAAAGGATGATGAAGAACCTGCAGAAAAAGGGAAGCAAAAGATTCCAGGTAATGCTTTGCAGCCCGCTGAAGAAAGCTAGCGAATACAGCAGCCAATTTATGATGATGGTTCTGTAGATATCACTGAACCATCTTTTCATTTCATGTCATTTATATATAGCCGCCTTCATAAAATAAAAGCAGTGGGACGAGTTCTGCATCCAAGTATTATTAAAGGAGTCTTTATCGTTCATGACAGGATGGCTGATGAAAGTAAAAATTACATTGATCATTTTAGCTGGAGGACTATTGCAAGGCTTGGCCATGTCCTTATTTTTATTTCCACATGACATTCCAACAGGCGGAGCAGCAGGCATAGCTGTTTTACTGAATTATTTATTTCATATTCCTCATGGATTATCAGTCTGGGCTGTAAATGTCTCAATGCTCTTCACCGCAGTAAAATGGCTGGAGGTACGAACTTTTGTCGGAACACTCGCTTCGATTACAGTTACTTCTGCATCGGTCATGGTTTTCGATATCATTTTTACTGAATTCTCGTCAAATCTTTGGCTTGATTTAGCCGGCGGAGCGGTTTTGTTAGGTCTTGGAATCGGTCTCTTATATAAATACAAAATTTCGAACGGAGGCTTTGGAGCGCTTGCTCTAATGATTTCGATCTATCGAAGCGGAAATCCCGGTACGATCTTACTTATAATGAACTGTGTAATTTTTATGGTTACCGCCTCTGTAATCGCATGGGAAATTGTAATTCAAGCGCTTCTTTGCCAATTCATCTCCACCAGAATCATTGATATCATCTATCAATACCGCTTTAAATCGCTTCCTATTGCTGCTCCCATTTACCGGTTTAGAAAGTAAATAATTCACTCACTCCCGCTATAGGAGTGAGTTTTTTCATGGATTTTTATGTTAAAATGTACGTGTTATTAACTATGTTGGATGTGACAATCTATGAATGAGAGACATTTTAACTTGAAAATCGTTGAGGCTGAATATGATGCCAAGGGAATTCTTCGGAATTTACTTAATCTTTATGCCTATGATAGAAGCGAGTTTACTGGCAATGATTCAAACAGTTTCGGAGTGTTTGAGTATGTGTACCTTGACCATTATTGGACGCCGCAAGGAAAAGATGAAGGCAGAATCCCATATTTGTTTGAAAGTAAATAACAAATTAGCAGGTTTTGTATTAGTAAATAGCGTATCATGTTTAAATCGAAAAGATATTACTCACTCAATAGCAGAATTCTTCATTATGAGAAAGTGGAGAAGAAAAGGAATTGGAAAAGCTACTGCTTTTGAGCTTTTCAATAAGCTTCCAGGTAAATGGGAAGTTTCTCAAGAGCGTAAAAATAAGAATGCTCAAATTTTTTGGCGTTCTATAATTAACGAATATACACAAGGGAGTTACGAAGAATTTAAAACTGATGACAAGTTTGTGCAAATATTTAAATCATCTTCGATCTATAATAAAGGAGCAACCTAGATGAAAAAAAGAGTCGCTTTAATTTTAGCAATTTATGCAGGAATTGTTGTTCTTTTAAGTGAATATTTATTGGATGATAATATTAGATTGTTTGTTGTTATTCCTGTTTTGATTGTTGGTATATTGATAATTAACCAATTCTTAAAGCCGCGGTGACTCTTCTTTTTGCGGGTGTTTAAAATAACTCTCCCTTGCTAAATAGAGGAAGCAGACAAGAGTTATTTTAAACACTTTTAGTCTGTTCGTTCTTCGATTCAAGAGAGATAGAAAGTATCCGATCTTAACCCTAATCTCAGTGTTTCTAAGGAGATTGCATCACAAAATGCGATATTTGCCAAATTTACATTAGGGCCAAGTTTTTTGATGAAAGTTGTCTGTAAAGTCTTGTTCGGCGCTTCAAAAATCAGCTGATTCATATCAATGCGAGACGACAGAATGTCATCCACAATCTCTAAACGCATTTCTCCGTTATTGGAACACAGCCCGCCTGTCCCGCTTTCTCTAGTTTCCGTAATTACTTTTTGTGATCCGGCTTCAATATCCTCGTGAATGTATTCGATCCATTCAGCAGAACTTTGCTCATTTGATAGGATAGGGTCCTTGCTGCCGACTTCACTGAAAACATGAAATTGATCTGAAAATTCAGCAATATAACGTGCCTTTTCTTTATTTGTTAATGGAAAGGTCCCGTTCGATATTTCAATATATTCACATCCGTACAAGCTGCAGTATGTGTAAAATTCGTCGACTTTGTTTTGGCTTACAAATTTTTCGAATAACGTACCGCCAAAAAAGTACTTCACATTGTTCTCTTTCAAACAAACAATCTTTTCCTCAAGGTCTTTCGTTATTAAAGAAGTTCCCCAGCCAAATTTCACAAAATCAATAAACTCGCTCGCACCGTTGATCGTATCCTTAAAAAAGTGAATAGGAAATCCATTATCAATTAAAACAGTCAAACCCGTTTGCCGCGGCTTTCTCGTTCTCTCTGGCAATGTAAGCGCCAAATTTTTCATCTTACAACCCTCTCAATCGTTGGAACTTTACGTTCTTGGTTCACTCTCATCACGAAATTACCCGGTATTTCTTTCGTGCAATAGGAAATATCCTCTTCATCGAATAATGGATTTTCACGATCAAAAAATTTCTCAGCAACTGAAGAGTTCTTGATCCTAGCAATTGTTTCAGGGGCTGTTATCGATTGATTATCTAAAATAATGCCTTTGATATAATCAGCACAGGCGAGGTCATCATCACCTGTCGGATGCGAAGCAACGATATTGATCACTGAAGTATTTGGATTCCCGCAGATGCTTCTGACATATTCCGCTGTAGTTTTCGCATTGGTAAAACCAGTAACAAAAACATGCCGGGCAGCTAATGCTCGCAACGTAGCATTGACACCATTTGTGGTTTTTTGGACGAGGCTCTTCCCTTTCAATTGGTGCTGCGTGATGCGTTTTGGAGAGTTATCAAAATCAAAGCCTTCGATGCCGACGCCCTTCACCTCCCCTGTTAATAAATATTCCGGACATTCTTCCTTCAATAGAAAAGCTTCTTTTTGCGTTTGCACCAGCAATATCTCTTTTACACCTTCTAGAAAAGCATAATGGGCGACAGTAAATGCTCTGATGACGTCGATGACAATGTTGATATCTGAAGGACTTAAAACATGGTGATTGCCTTGATAAATCGTTACCGGCAACATAAACCCTCCCTATCGCTCAAGTAGGCATGAACCCACTATACACGTCAAAAAAGTATATTCATAAGAGCGTCTATAGGTTCCAAATTGCTAATATCTAAAAAATGTGTAAAAAAAGAATGGATATTATCTCCATTCTGCGCTTATCTATGTAAAGCTGAGCTGCAATAAATTGAGCTCAGCTTATTTAACTGCTTAAGAAGCATACAATTCCTTATCCTCTACCTTATGCGTAAGCACCGTAAGTGCCAGGCCGAACACGATTATCCCTGCAGCAACGATTGTGATCATGGTGTAGTTAAAGCCGAAATTCAATAACATGCTCCCTAATGTTGCTCCAATACAGTTTGCTAAATTAAAAATTGATGCGGCAATGGTGCCGGATAAAGACGGCGCCTCGCGACCAGCAATAATAATTTTAGAGTTAAGAAGCGGCGTTGTACCAAACGTCCCCATTCCGAAGAAAAAGCAAATAACAAACGCCAAAATTGTAAATTGCAGAAAGAAGGTAAACAATACTAAGACAATCGCTAACATCACTAATGCTGCCATCAGTCTCTCTGTTAATAGACTCGGCCGGATTCTGCCAGATGCGAAGTTCCCAATCACCGCACCAAGTCCAAAACAAAACATTCCAACTGTGACACCAGGAACTCCAAAACCTGCGTACTCTCGCAGCATTGGCTCATTAAAAGTATATGCCGTGAAGACACCGGAAAATCCAAAGACGATGATCGCGAGGACCATTAGGACATTTTTATTTTTAAAGACGCTAAGTTCTTTTTTCAAATTAGGCGCTTCTGCCGGACGTTCATTCGGTGTGACGAGGATCAATCCGATCAATGCAATCACACCCAGGAATACAATGAACCAGAATACGTAGCGCCATTCAAACATTCCGCCTAACAAAGAGCCAAATGGCACACCAAGCATCACAGCAATCGTAAGCCCTCCTTGAACCGCCGCAATTGCACTAGTACGTTTCTCCGGAGCGGATATATTATAAGCTATAGACATAGTTAAGCCAAAAAACGGCGCATGCATAGCTGCTGATAACAAGCGAGAAACCAATAAGATCTCAAAGTTTGCCGCAGTTGCAGCAATGATATTACTCAGAATAAATACTGCCATTAGACCAATAAGCAAAGGCTTTGGCGGAAATTTTATCGTAATCATTCGAAGGAGTGGACCAAAGACTGCTACACTAATCGCATAGACACTCAATAGTAATCCTGTCGTTGATACTTCCACATTCAAATCTTCCGCGAATTGAGTGAGTAATCCTGTAACAACATACTCCACCATTCCAATGGCAAATGTACTAATCATAAAGAAAGCTAAAACAGTTGTTCTTGAGAAATTTAAACGAGTCATTGACCCACACCCCTTTTCATAATCTTTTTTAAGCACAAGATGAAATAATAAGACAAAAAAAAGATTATGTCTAGACGATTTGATAAAAAAAAATAAAAATTTAACTGTAATTGAAGTAGACGATTTTTGATTAATATTATTTGCTCAAAATGAGGATATTATTGATTAAGGTGAGGATGAAGACACCAATTATTAGGGCAGTCTTGAGGTTAATCCACGAAGGACTGAATGAAGTTGAAAGAACGAATCGGCAAATACCATATGTAATGAGCACGCGGGAAAAGTTAAGAAAGTTCATTACATTTTCTTAGGCATATTTATACCTGAAAGCTCTTTGTATTCAATTTTATATAGGAATGATACAAAGCGAACCAACACTAAAGCCCTGCTAAAATCACAGCAAGCAAGAAAACAATTTGAATAAGAGTCCGTGCTTTAATCAGCATCGCTTCTTTTCCAGCAAGCTGCAATTTTTCACGTGATGCACGGATATTCGCCGGAAACATGGCCAATAGCATGATTGCAAGGCTAATTGATGCTGCCGTAGAAGTGAATGGAATCACAAGTAAGACAGCACCGATGATTTCGAGCAAGCCAGTTGCCGTCACAATCCAATCTGGACGCGGGAAAATCATGGGTACCATTCGAATAAGATCCGGCCTTCTTTTCCCCCAATGAGCCGAAGCTGTCAGCAAAAACATTGCTGCTACAGCTCCTTGAAGAGCATGCTGCCATTGAGCCATGTATGTCCAGCCAAGTAAGCCACCAGTATATAATAAAATAAAAGCAAAAATAAGTGTGATAAATGGTGCCATCTGTTATCCCCTCTCTCCATTTAACGTTACTTTAAGAAATGAAGCAAAATCATCGATGTGAAAGGATGAATCTTTATCTGTCAGGAAAGATCGCATCCGAAGCCCGAATGAAATGAGGACGAACAGCTCCCCCATTTTGTTCGAATCCACCGAAGCTGGGATTACGCCATGTTTTTGCCCCGTTGCAATCCATTGGCGGGAAAGCCGAACAGATTGGTGGTAAAACCGATCGAGCACCTCGTCAATTTCCTTCTGGCCGTTTTTTGCGAGCAAATATACAAGGATTTGGTTCGTCACGCTTTCAGGATCTTGAAGTTCATCGAATCGTTTGGTGATTTCATTTAAAGGACCCTGAAATTCTTTTTTGCCGCTATTCACTCGATCGGTAAACCTTTGGTCAATGTCATCCAGTCCTTCCTGCAGGACCCATGCAAAGATCTCGTTTTTGCTTTTTACGTAATGAAAAATAGCCCCCTTGGAAAGACCGGATCTGTCCACAATGTCTTTCATCGTAACCGAATTGCACCCTTTCTCGCGAACCAATTGATTTGTGGTCTCAAGTAATAATTGTATGGTTTGTTGCCGCCTTTCTGCCTGCTTCAATTTGAATCCTCCATTTTAAACTGATTCTGATTGCTGTTTACCTCTACTTCCGCCGGCTTCCGTATCAATCCTATCCCAAGCAGTATAAGTCCTGCTGCTAAACTGAAAGCTCCTACGTACGCCAAATAGATAAAACCATTTGGCTCGGTTGCATCAGGGGTAAGAACAGAAAAGAAAAATGCCATTGGCAAGAGTATGGCCGATGCGGGAATCGCCGAGCGAATCAACCGCTTCATTTGCTTGCTCCAATTTGTACGATCAATGTAGAGAAAGGCCACTAAAGACAAAATAAGCAATATACCGGCAGGGGCATGGCCGGCTCTCCATAAATCTTGGCGAAGCGGATTTTCCTGATAGGCGGGTGAACCTATTAATAGCGATAAAATACTGACACCGCCAATAATCACTGTTGGCAGGATAATGATAAGCCATCCGGCAGACTTTCTTGTTTCCTCACTCATAAATAATCCCCATTTCATAAACAAACCGTCAGTCTGTTTTTATTTATATTATAAAAATCCTCTCCTCTATTTGTCAATTTATTTATTGTATCAATCGAAAAAGAAGCCAGCATCAACCAATACTGACTTCTTTTTGTTTCTATATAAGGTGTAACGTTAATCAGTTGAACATTTTTCTTCGTCTTATTACCAGCAGTAATGTTCCTGCAATCAGCAATATACCTCCTGCGGCTAACCAATTATACACATTTGTTGCTGTGTTCGGCAGGTTTTCATCGATTGGATCAAAAGATTCGTCTTGGCCATTATCATCGTTTTGCTGATCATGATCATCTGGATTGTAGTCAACTGGGTCCGTGTTGATTGGATCCTTGTCATCCGGATTTTTATCAATCGGATCTTTATCACTTGGGTCCTTATCGACTGGGTCTTTTTCATTCGGATCCTTATCGACTGGATCTTTATCAATCGGGTTTTTATCATTTGGATCCTTATCGATCGGATCTTTATCATCTCCGCCATCATCACCTGGTGGATTTGGAGATTCGGCAGGCCCTGTTGAGAATCTGTAGATGTCGGAACGTCTGGTAGCGCCATATTGGTCTGTAATGTTCATGTACCAGAAATATGTTTCGTTCGCTTTTAGATTTCTCCATTTAGCTGACGCAATTCCTCCGGATTCTACGTTCTTATGCTCGCCAATTTTTTCATTAGAGTACACGTTCGCAGCAAAGTAATCGGTCGCCACTCGTTTGTTGTAATCCTTCAGCTGAATGTCTTCGGTAAAGGTGTCCACATCTCCATCATCAAAGAAATTATAGTCGTTCTTATATGGAGAATAGGTTACTACATCCAGCTTTCCTGCTTCAGGATCAAAGGTTAAAAACCGTACATATCCTTGACCGCCTTCAGGACCTCCTTGATAGTCAGAAAGCATTTCCAGCACTTGTCTCTTGCTTCCGTCAGAGTTCGTAACGGTTGAAACTCTGCGGTTGGCGCCATGGTAATGTCCGCTGACCGTCATTAACACATTATCATTTTGCTTAACGACTTGATCGAATACATTTTGGGCCATTTTAGACAGAGTTGCATTTCCTTCTAGATAGGCATGCATGGCTAAAATCGCATTGCGGTCCGAATGTTTTTTCAACACTTCATTCGCCCACGCAATCGTTTCTGGTGTATCCTCGGTGCCAAATCCTATATAAAGGATAATGAAATCATGGCCGCCAAACGATACAAGATCGTAATGGTTGCGGTTGTTGTCCATGTCTCCGCCAAACCACGGCTTATTCTTATATCGATCAGCACCTACGTACTTTTTGTAATAGGAGTAATCCACACCGTCGATGATTACATCATGGTTTCCGCCCAGAACCCCGTACGGGACGCCTGCATCATCTAATTTTTTCAAGTTGCTGTCTGCTACTTTCCACTGGGCATCATCATTCGCTTTATTGACCAGATCACCTGTGTTAATGGCGTATTCAAAAGACCCTTTCTTATATTCATCAACGATCCAGTCACCGAGTGTGTCAAAAATATGCGGATAGGATTCAGCGTAAAACTGGGTATCTGTAAACCAAAGCATCGTAAACGGATCATTTGGATTTTTAATTTCATCCTGAACCATTGCTTGGATTTTTCCGTTTTTCACATACTTACCGATCTCGACCTCTGACGAAAGGACAATATCTTTTTCTTCTGCGTTGCCGGTTTCCGCTTTTAACGCCTGCCATTTTTCTTCTTGATAATCCCAAGCATAAAGCGTAACTTTTCGATTAGGTAAAGTTTTTCCTTTCCAGTAAAGCTCTACTGTACTGCCATTATTTAATTGCTCATCAACAGAAATTTCAAATCTGTGATATGGGAATCCAGAAGGACTGTCATTAACAAGGTATTTCCCATCTTCATAGGCAATTTTTGCTTGGTCGTTTTTTTCAATCGCGGTTTCCCCTGAAGGTGCCACTGTCAGCGGAGGTTCCCTGTCCGCAATGTTCGTAAAACCTTTGATATGGCCTTTTCTGGCAAAATCATATTTGCTGCCCTTGTAAAATCCTACATCCATGCGATCGCCGCTCGGATCTGTTACCTTTGCTCGAAGTGTCGCGTTTCTCGATACAGAATCAGCAAAGTCTTCTGGTGAAACTTGACCGGGCTCAAGCGGCTTCTCCTCATTGATATTGAACGTTACGGATTTCGTTGCCTGATTTCCGGCCCCATCATAGGCCGTTACAGAGATGACATGCTCGCCCGGCGAGAGAATAGCAGAAGAAGTCTCGTAAGGCAGTGAAATCTTTTTATCATCTAACTTTGCTTCCACTTTAGAAATACCTGTGAGATTATCATCAGCTTCTACTGAAAAAGTAATTGGCCCTTTAGGACTCTTCGAATCTTCCAAGTAATCTTCTGTACCGTATTTAATACCTTTTATTACAGGCTTCGTATTATCTATCTTTGTTTCTACCTTTTGAATTGAATCATTGCCTATCTTCATTTCAAGAGAATAGGTTCCATCAGCTAATTTTGACGTATCAATTTCAGAATATCTCGCCGTGTACTTGTCAGAAGGAATAGGAAATTTAAATTCGCTGATCAGCGGTTTATTTAAATTACCGCTGCTCCCGCCGCCGCCATCTCCGAGAGGGAAATAGACATTTTCACTATATGAAACTTCTGTTTCCGATTTACTTCCCAGGTAATTGCGGACTGTTTCCGGTTTAACAAGCGTACCGTCCGGCAAAATAATATGAACGTTTTTCACATCAAAATCATCGTAATTCGTTTTTCCAAAATATTTATCATGTGTGTCTAAGTCGTAAGGCATATTCTCGTTGCCCGTATGGATGGATACAGACTGATTGGATACGAAATAATCCGGCGACACATCATAGAGATACCACGCCTCTTGCAAATATTTCGGAAGCAATCTTTCAATAAATTTACTTTCACCTGCAGGATTTTTTGCACTCGCAGATGCTTGATAAATTTGATCAATGCTTCTTGATTGGAATCCGAACTGAACAGGTCCAGGCAAAGCAGGTCTCAGATTAAGCGGATCCCCATTGAGAGTGACCGTAATTTCATCGTTCGCATGTTCCCCGTACGCATAAAAACCGACATTTTCCTTAAGCATTGCTCCTTCGTTCAAGGACAATCCTTTTTCCGGAAGCGCTACTTCTCTTCCTTTTTCATTAACAGTCAGGACATTTCCTAATGAATTATAAGGAAACTTCGTTACGTTCCCGCTCTTATCTTCTGCGACAATCATATAGCGATAAGTTCCCGGCTCTGATATGGTCAGGGAACCCTCGTACACATAACGGCCGTCCGATTTTTCTTTCAAGGTAAGATCCATGCTCCCTGTAAAGTCGGTGCCTTTGTCCGTAGTTAATCCATATTTCAGTTCAGATTTGGAAAGTTCTTCATCACTTTCGATCGTTATTTTTGTTGCATTATTTTTTTCGACATTATAAATAAGTTGATCATGCTTAATCGATGGAGCAATCATATCATTCCCATCTTTTAACGGCACCTGGCCTTTATCTAGATTGCCGGGATTGGCGTAATTTCTTGTATCAAGTCTCTCCATTTTTTTCCCTGAGTCAGGATACGAATATCGGATAACGCCATTTCTCACATCGTTTACCAATCTGTCAGGGCTTGAAGCATTCGCAGAATCATACCAAGCCTCAACGACAATGTCATTCACGCTGTCAGAGCTTGAAATCGCATACCCGCGATTCGTTGCATTTGGCAAATTGAAATCGGCAGGCTTGCTGTTGTCATAAAAAATAACGTCATTGTCTTTTAGTGTTGAATTGTAATGTGTATTAAAATCAGCTACGTTCGTAAACCCTGCGCTGATCGCTTCCTTTGCAAACCAAATGACACCCGTACTGTACGGTTCGATATTCGTATCCACAGGGATTGTCCACTGTTTAGGATCTGTGTTCCCAGGGTATAAATAGAAGAGGGAATAGCCTTTAAGATTAAGAGGTTTATCGGAATTATTGTAAAACTCGATAAACTCATATTGATTACCCGTACCTAATCGAAAATCTCCTGCAGGATGCGGTGCAATTTCCGTGATCAGAACAGGAGGCGTCTTAGGATTTGCTCCATGAACAGGGACAACATAGTCTGTTGAACGTGACACAGTTTCCCCGTCACTTGCTTCAAGATAATAGGATACTTTACTGCCTGACAGCTCGTCTTTTGGAATCGTATAAGAAAAATTGCTGCCTGATTCTTTAGTCATCTCTTTTTTTGTGTATTCCGCAGACTCAGATGTTTTATAATACAGCTTTAATGTCAACGGATCGCTATCAGCATCTGTGGCTTCAGCGGTCACCTTGAAATCCGACTCTGCTTTCACTGACTCCAATGGCTGATGCTGGATCAGCGGTTCTTTATTCTCAGAAGGGATTAGCTGATCCGGCGCTACATCTCCGGCTGATGTGTTACCCTTTTGAAGATAATTCACTAATAGCGAACCCGATTTCGGAACTCTTAGATGCTGACTTTTCCCGTCAGCTACATCATCGTTTGTATAAAAAACTTCGCTGATGATTTCATTATTGTTTTCTTTATTTGTAATCTGGAATCCCCTGTCGGCATTCGCAAGCCCGTCTTGGCCGCGAAGCTTAAATACGGGAACAGATTCCGGAATGTTATGATATGCTCTAAAATCTGCTTCAGTAACATTTTTTGCATCTCCGGTAATGCTTCCGCTCGTGCGCTCTACCCACAAAACTGCAGGGTTGTTCGCCGGGATGATTACGTTTTTATCTTGAGAGTCTGTAACAGATGTGACGGACAAATCCTTGAGATTTGAAACGAAATTGTATCTAACTTTATAACGCTCGTTAAAATTGATATCACTGCTCGTATTATTATAGATTTCAACATACTCATAAAGATCGTTCGATCCTGCTCCAGCGATATCCGAATGCGCTTTGTCATTTGGATAAACCTCTGTCAGCAAAACGGGCATGGCTGGTTTATTATCCTGAGAACCTGCCTTTTTGAGTGAAGCTTTTTTCTCGTCAATAGCTGTTGCAAATTCATCAGATTGTACCGAGGCTTTTCCATCACTAGCAGTTATATAGTAGGAAGCTTTATTCCCCGATAACTCTTTCGCTGGAATCGTATATGTATACTTTGTGCCAGACTCTTTTTTCATCTGGTATTCTTTATAGTCGTTACTCTCTTTTGATTTATAAAATAGTTTAACAGTTAATGGATCACCGTCAGTATCTGAGGCTTCTGCTGACACCTTGAGGTCAGAACCCTGCTCAACGGAATCAGCCGGCTTATGTTTTATGATCGGCTCACTGTTTTTCTGTGGAACGAATTGTTCGTTTTCAATTGTTCCGGCAGTTGGTTCTCCTTTTTGTTTATAGCTTTGTGACTTTGTACCCGAAGCCGGCACTCTTAGGTGCAAGCTTTTGCCGTCAGCTACATCTTGCTTTGTATAGGAAACTTCACTTAACACGTCTTCCTTATTGTCTTTTTTGGAAATGATGAAATCCCCATCACTATCAGCAATCCCGTCCTGACCGCGTACCTTGAAGACCGGGACATTGTCCGGAATGTTATGATAGTTTCTAAAATCGGCCTCAGTTAAGTTTCGGGCAGCTCCGGAAATCGATTCATTCGTTCTCTCTACCCAGAATACTGCCGGGCTGTTGGCAGGAATAATGACATTTCCATCATTTTTATCGGCAGAGGCTACTGACAAATCCTTATGCTTTGAATCGTAGCTGTAGCTAATGCCGTACAGCTTATTAAAATCTGCCTTTTCATTCGTATTGTTATAGATTTCAACATACTCAAACAAATCTTGATCGCCGGCACCTTCAATTTTCGGACTTGCCTTGTCATCCGAATAAACCTCCGTTATCGATAACGGCTTTGAACTTTTGTCAACATGCAATGGTACTAGCCTTTGATTCACATTCCCTACTGCATTTGCGCTCGAAGCAAACGTAGTACCGAATAGAGATAAACAAAGTAACATAGAAAGCATTCTTCTTCTCATAATTTTCTTTCTCCCCGCCCATTCCTTGTAACATTATTTTGTCCAAACAGCTATGGAGTCCCTTGACGTTACACTGTAGTAAGTTGAAATCACCTTCCCCTCTTATGTATCAAACACATTTAGTTTATAATTTGAATGTTAACCGTCCGTAAATATAAGAATTATTATTGTAAATTAATTATAAAGGTTGTAAATGATCTGAATATTCATTTAATTGATAGCGGATTCTGGTCGAGGGAAATTACGGGTGATACATCCTCTACATCATGTGGAGTGACTAAACGTAAAGCTTAGATCACCAAATGAAGATATTTCTGCTGCAATTGCACGATTACAGCATGGATTTGCACAATTCTTTCCGCTTTTTGCACAATTGGCTGAAATAATTGCACAAGTTCACGTCATAATTGCATTGTTACGGGGGATAATTACACAGTTCCACTCAATAATTGCACAATCCCTAGTTTTCAACCGAATTGAATTTTCTGGTATAATTTATCTAACTAAAATTTGGACAAGGAGAAAAGTACATATGTGGAAATCTTATGAGGCAGCAATTGAAAGCTTATATATAGCGGAAAAACAAAATACATTTGTAACTGAGCCCATCAAGCAGGCTGACCTTGATTACGGCGGCATTCCCGGTGATCTGCACTTCGGCCTTACGAAACTCGCAGGTGCAAGAGAACCGATGTATCCCAGAAAAACAAAGATTTTTAACCGCCGGCAAATTTCCATTGTTTCCGTAGAGGAATGTGCTGAGATTGCAGACATATTGGGAGTAGAAAAAATCCTTCCTGAATGGCTTGGAGCAAATATCGCCATCAGCGGTTTCAGTCATTTTACGCAGCTCCCTGAAGGAAGCAGAATTGTATTCCCGAGCGGTGCCGGCTTAGTGTGCGAAGGAGAAAACCACCCTTGTGTTCAGCCAGGAGAAATCATCCAACAGGCTTATAAAGATGAACCAAAGCTGGCTGCAAAATTCGTAAAGGCTGCTTATGGCAGAAGAGGAATTGTATGTGTCGTAGAGTGTCCAGGCAAAATCAAAGAAGATGATCAAATCGAAATCATTTCCTATCAGCCGCCTAAATTAAAATTGGATCCGCAGTTAGTCAAAAACTAAGAGAGAAGCAGAACCTGTTTATGGCCCTGCTTCTCTTTTAGGAGTATCTGTCGATGACATCGGATAGTTTATCAGTTAACGTTGATACATCATTTGGACCATACGTGAAACGAACAATGTTTTCGTCCATTTCGAGGGCTTCAAACAGAAATCCGCCCTTCCGATCAACCTGAAGGATAACTTCTACTTGATATTGAGAAACGAAGAATATCGCTTCCAGTTCATCTAACCGGCCTCTATACCTTCCGCTTGCCGGCGTAAATTCAAACTCTTGGACGAAAGGCGTTCTCTGCCTTAAATAACGCGGCGCTTCCTCGCAATCTACTTTATGTATGCGGAATCCTAACGTTTGAGCAGATTGCAGAAAAGCATTTACTAACGGATGAGGCAGAATTTGAATGTAGTCACGATCTTTCGGGTCGATCGCGTTTTTAATGTCCAGCCCAGTTTGAATCCAGACCTTCGTTTTGCCTTTCGTTATCGGAACATCGTAAGGCAATACAAATCGGAAAGAAACATTTTTGGTTTCATTAGGAGAAATCACAAAAGGGTCAAGCAGCTTATGGCGGAATAATTCAATCGTATCTTCATACTTTTTATCGTTTGACTCCCGGGTATAAGTACTAAATACGGAAAGATAGATGTCATCAATGTTTTGTTCCGTACTCCCTCCTTGAACTTCCACTGTACCTTCCACTTCTTCACCAGGTTCAAATTCAGTTTTTAATAATTTAGTTTCAACTCTGGCAGAACCAATGCCAACAGAACTCAGAAATTTTTTCAGCATGTAAAGTAAATACCTCCAGTATAGATATTTTTCATCCCTTAATTAATTTCAACAGTTCTCGTAATTCCCCTCTTAGAAAAAAAATGATAATAAAAAGTCTCCCACCTAGAAGTGTAAAAAGTCCAGATGGGAGAGCTTGATGTAATTGGTAACTCACGTAATCTGCTCTCGCAATTCTTCAGTCATTTGATCGACTAATTCGGGCATGCCATGAAACTGGGCAAGAGTATTCTGAAACAGCTGGATACGCCATTTTCCATCGATATTTTCGACAACTAGAGTCTGGTGTGTGTTAACTTCAGGATTGAGGTCTGATTCTCCGCGAGGCACCATCCCTGCTATCGCACGTAAAATGGCTGCATTTGTACCTAAAAAACGCAGCTCCTTCACTTTGCTTACAAACCGGGCAGTCGGGTGATCCTTAAAAATCGGCTTAAGGTGGGAAAATATCTCTTCCGGTCCGATCGAATGACTCCCGTCAAATCCGATACTTTCACCATCCTCGGCAAACAGATCCGCCATTCCACGAGCATTGCGATCATTCCACGCTTCTATCAACTGCTGATAGATCGCTTTGATTTCATTCGATTTTGACTCTGGCATCATCATTCCTCCTGAGATAGGCATTATTATCATTTCCCAATTTATCGTAAGTGCATATCCTACCCTCAGTCAAAGTTAACAAAAGCTCTTCTCTTTTATCATGTGATCAACTTGACTAACAATTTCGCTCATAATGTCTCTGGCTGATTTGTTTTTGCTTAATCTAGGTGCTTGTCCGGACCACATTGACATCCATTCCGGCCTATTCTGTTTCGCTGCTTCTTTTCTAATATCATTGGTTAAGGTGTTTTGGGCAGGATAAGCCAGCAGTTTATCTTCATGTCCTTTCATAGCTTGAATAAATTGATTATCGATACCTCTGGCAGGCTTGCCGCTAAAAGCTGAGGTCATTACTGCTTTCTCTTCTGATGTATTTAATATCGCTTCTTTATGTTGTTTTTTGGCACCGCTTTCTAAACATGTAACGAAAGCTGTTCCCATTTGGACACCTTGAGCTCCCAAAACTTGTGATGCGAGAACACCTCTTCCGTCCATAATACCGCCGGCTGCAATTATCGGTGTATGAATATGGTCTGCTGCTTGCGGAATCAAAGCCATTGTCCCTATCATAGCGTTCTCAAATGGGACAGAAAAAGTACCTCTGTGCCCGCCCGCTTCACTTCCTTGGACAACGATGAGGTCAACTCCTATTTCCTCATTGATCATCGCTTCCTCAACAGTTGTTGCAGTGCCAATCACCGTAATATTTTCTTTCTTTAAATCCTGAATGAGCTCTTTTGAAGATATTCCAAAGGTAAAGCTGCATACAGGAACTCTTTGTTCTAGAATCACTTCCATTTGTTTTTCAAAAAGAGACTCAGACTGTTCTGGAATATTTTTTGTTCTAATCTGCAATTCTTTCCGAAAAGGTTCTAACAGCTTGTTCGCTTCTTCGATCTCTTCTTTTTTCACTTCTGGATATTCCGGTATAAATACATTCACACCAAATGAGTTGGACGTGAGTTGTTTGATTTTCTGAATGTTCACAGCTACTTCATCTGAGCTCATATAACCTGCACCTAAGGTTCCCAGCCCGCCAGAATTTGAAACGGCAGCGACTAAATCAGGAGTTGTAATCCCTCCTGCCATACCAGCCTGTATGATCGGGTACTCAATTTTCAATCTTTGTGTAACTAGATTGTCATTCCACATTTTTGTAGATTCCTCCTTATCAATCATTTATTCTGTAGTTAGCAAATATCTCCTTCTCGTTTTTTCAGATGTACGTTCGTCAAGAATCACAAACCCATGAAAATAGGTGAAGATAATGATGGAATTAGAAACGTTATATAAGACATATCAACCGCTGCTTTTTTCCATTGCATACCGCATGCTTGGATCCGTTTCCGATGCGGAGGATATCGTGCAAGATTTATTCCTGCGTGCCGAACAGCTTGACACTGAGAAAATAAACGACATAAAGGCGTACCTGACAAAAATGACGGCAAACCGTTGTTTAACCTTTTTAAAATCTGCCCGCAAAAGAAGAGAAATTTACACAGGGCCCTGGCTGCCTGAACCACAGATAAACCAATTGAATCAGCCGGCAGAACGGGCTGAAGCCGAAGAAACAGTTTCTTATGCCTTTCTCGTTTTGTTAGAATTGCTGTCACCTATAGAAAGAACTGTATTCGTTTTGCGAGAATCATTTGAGTATGATTACAATGAGATTGCCAGAATGATAGACAAAACCGAGGTGAATTGCCGGAAGATTTACAGCCGCGCTAAGAGAAAATTAGAGAATGATACGCCGGTCCATCCGGAAAATACTGAACGGGTAAATGACCTTGCAAAAACATTCATTCATGCTTCGAAAACCGGAAACTTTGAGGGATTTATTAATATTCTGACAGAAGACGTTGTACTCATTACAGACGGTGGCGGAAAAGTAAGATCTGCCTTGAACCCAATTGTAACAAAACAGCGCGTTACGGCATTTATTAATGGAATTTCTTCTAAAGGAAGCTTCTCAGGCGAGCTTTACCCTGTAATCGTCAACAGTCAGAGAGGAATCGTGCAAGTAAAAGAAGACCGTCTCATCAGAGTGATTTGCTTTGGGATGGATTCGACCCAAAAAAACATTCAGAGAATCTTTATCGTTTCAAACCCTGATAAACTAAAACATATTCAGCTGCCTTAAGATTTTATATTTTGTTGTCACAAATCAATCCTCTATTTTGTCTTAATTAGTGAAAGACAAAAACTTATATTAATGGAGGAGATCATTTTGAAACAGCGTATAAATCACATGCAGGTAAATCCTGAAGCTATCAAATTAATGCTGCAGTTAGAGGAGTACAAGAATACAACCGGGTTTGACAAAAAATTAATCGAACTGATTAAAATCCGCACTTCGCAAATCAATGGATGCGCCTATTGCTTGGATATGCATACTAAGGATGCCCGGGCCATCGGGGAAACGGAGCAAAGAATTTACTGCTTGAATGCGTGGCGAGAGTCGCCTTTCTATAGTGAATCAGAACGTGCTGCGTTAGAATTAACAGAAGCCGTAACGAACATCTCGGTAAACGGTGTGCCTGATGAGCTGTATGAGCGAGTTCGCGAGCATTTTGATGAAAAACAATACGTCGATCTCGTGTTCCTCATCATGACGATCAATGGATGGAACCGTTTGTCGATTTCAGTTAATAATATTCCTGGAAGCTATAAGCCTGCCACTGTATAGGTATTCCAATAGAAGGGCCGACCCGTAGGAGAAAAAACCATTCTTATAAGGGTCACCTATTTTTTTGCAAATGAAATCAGGGTTTCTTTACATCTAAGATTCACTTAGACCTCTTAAACAATGAATGAAAGTCGATGCTTCCTTAACGTAGGAAAAATCGGCTTTTTTCATATCGAAATTTGCTTAGTGTCCGTTATTAAGACCTAAATCGTAAGAAGTCATAAAAAATAAGATGTGATACATATTATACATGACTAATATGTATCATCCCGTTTACTTTGTTTCACAATCGGCCCGATTCTTGAAAATCGCGCCATCATTATTACCAAAGAAAAAAAGCCCACCGCTGTTTTCAATAAGATTAAAAAGAGATTAAGTTACCAGTTCTATTTATAACAACTTCAGGAGTGCTTTGTAAGTTTTTTACTTCCATAAAAATTTTTAAGTTATATACAAAAAACATGCTTTGACATTGTCTAAAGCATGGTAATTATTTAAACAAATATAAAACTGCTAAGTTGATTTTTTTTAGCTCATCTATTTATTGAATTCATTAACTGAAAGAAATATTCAGGTTGATGAGTCTTATTTAGGTTATACCATGAATGTAATGTATCTGGTGCAAATACATCTAATTTTTTCAGTACTTCCATCGCAAATTCCAAAGGAGCTACTCCTGATGCAGTAACCAAATTCTCACCAGATACCGCAGGTCCCATCTCATAAAATTTTTCTCCTCTATAATTAGGGCAGACCATTTTAATATACTCTAGGTTATTGCTTGTATGCTTTCTAGAATCCAGGTATCCAATATTCGCGAGGCCCTCAGTTGCACCACAAATTGCAGCAACAATAGTGCCAAGCTTTAAAGCTTCGCCAATTTTTTTCAAGATAGGTTGATGAATATCTTCTCTCCAAGTATTCCCTCCAGGTAAAACTAAAAGATCTTTACTCTCAAGAGTACATTCATCAAGGGAAATATCTGGTTTTATGCTCAGTCCTCCCATCGTAGTAATAATTTCTTTATTAGCTCCTACTGTAACTACTTTTAAAGGTGCTAAATCTTTTTTGAAATATCTTCCTGAGTTTAGTTCAGCAATTAAATATCCATATTCCCAGTCTGACATTGTATTAAATACATAAAGATAAACTTTTTTTGTTTGCATCCAATGACACTCCAAATCACAATTGATATAGCCTATTATAATATAACTTCCCTGACAGCTAACGTCAGGGAAGTTATATTACTTGAAGATTCCGACAGAACTTCAATAAGTCTATTCTTAAGACTTATTGGCTCAATAACTTGAATAGATTTACCGTACGGTAAAAGTAAATAAGGTACATATGTATGTATGATATTTTTTTCAAGAAGAAATACTGCTTGATTTGAAGTCCGTTCTTGTAAATAATGTCCTAAATACCAATGTTGGCAAATATAACACAACGCTCGTGTTATTAGTTTTCCACTAAAGTCCCGTTAATTTAAAAATAGTCTTTCAACATAAAATTAGTTTTTAACAGTGCATTTTTTATCCATATGTTTTCTTTTTTCTGTATAGTCTATTTTCCACGCTTTCGTTTGTTCATCATAATATTCACAATGCTGCTGAATTTGCTTAGTCTCTCTCCATTGAATATATAAATATCTTTCTTTCGGATCATCTTTAAATATAACGTATGCAATGGTTCCTTTGATGCGCCCAGTATTATGTTTTAGATTATATGTAGCTTCAATATTAGAAATTTCTTTCTCCGTATATCCTTGTTCTAAAAGATATGCTTTTGTTTCCCTCTTCATCAGATAGTCACTAATAGGATTTCCATTTATTGCTGTATAAACGGCTAAAAATATTCCTAGTAAAGCTAAGATGAAAAATGATAATATAATAGTCCTTTTCTTCTTTTTCAAAACCTCACTCTCCCCTGAATTACTCATTTAACCGTGTGTTTGCTTCTTGTTTATCAAACGAACTAAACCATCGATACTGCTGGTCGTCAATAATTCGATAATGTTGGCTAACTAAATTTTGCTGTAATCGAAAACTCCCTTTTTTATCAATTTCTTTCCACCAGATTCTTTCTAGAGTCTATTAATCTATCTGGCACAATATTACGGATCTAGTCATGTCAGTATGCTTTATATCTTTTTAATCGAGTAGATGCTGCTAAGAACGCTGATATTTCTCGAATGATTTTGTATCGTAAAATGCATGAACAAAGAAATCGACTAGGCACCCATAGAACAAAGGATTTCCAATTGGGCTTGGTCATGCATCCACTTCGCTCGTAACTCCAGTAGGTTTTCCAAGTTGTCTTACTCTCCATAAGATAAAGAACGAGAATATGACAAGTACCAGACACACCCAAAAAACATTACGGTACCCAACAAACTGAGCAATGAAACCGCCACCAAGACTTCCTATTAACCTTCCAATGGTGGCTCCGTTCATATAGATGGTTGTGGTAATTCCTGGTGAATTAGGAAGCAGATCATTGAAATAGCTTAATCCATTACCCATGATAATAGCCACAAACGTTGCCTGTAGGAGCTGCGCTGCGATCAGCTGCCAGGTATGGGTCGACACACTTAAAATGGTGTAATAAATAACAGCGATCAAGCAGCCGTAAATCATTAGGGAATGGTTTGAAATCTTTTTACCCAAAGCACCCAGCACAAGCATAATCGGAATTTCCAAACCAGCACAAATACTGACTACTAATCCGACATCCATATGTGTCCCCTGAAGCTCATTCACAATAAATAACGGTGTGATGATCATACTAATGGTATTGACCACAAACAGAAAGATAAAAGCAATAAGCGGCTGATTGATTTCCTTGCTTTTGAGTGAATAGGTATCTGAACTTTTTTTCTTCTTGGTATTCTTTTGAACCGCTTTTTGTCTTTGCAAAAACAGGTATACAAGAGATGCAGTGATGAGAAAAATGGCGGCTGTTCCTAGAAAGAGACCCTTGTATCCAAGAGATCCCAAAATGACTGTCCCGCCTAATGGACCTATTAGGAATCCTAGAGATATAAGGGACCGTAATGTAGACATCGCAAAAGTATTATCGTCGGAGTTACTTGCGTTTGCCGATTCCTGTGCGGAAGCATAGATTTGCGGTATGGCTGGAGCCCCAAATGCGTTAAAAAGGCAGACAACAATCAGCAGAATAAAGAAATTATGAAATACTAAATAGGAAGCAAACCCCAAAGCAGATGAAATTGTGGCTACAATAATAATCCACTTTCTGTCTACCCCTCTATCTGAATGTTTTGCAATGAGAGAGTTCACGATCACGCCGCTTAACAAAATCACCGCCATGAAAATGCCAAAAGCTCCCGTACTCATTCCAAAATCTTCAGTTAAATATAGAGGTAAATACGGGTTTGTAATAGAAGAACCGATTCCAATCAGCAGTAAACAAATGACGAATAAGCTATATCCTTTAATAGTAAACAGTTTTTTAAACCGTGTATACAAATTTTAGTCCCCCTTTGATGTAATATTACTCATCGAACGATGCAAATTTAAGCGCTTTATTTTTTGTTTTTATTTAACGCTTCTCGTTTGATTGGCTGATATCTAATGAATAGAATAATAATATGAAATCAAATGAGGAGTTACTAATAAATTTAAAGATTGAGCTGTAACGCATCGATTCAACCAGTGCAGAAGTATATGACAAGTTGCGAAAAGACGGCCAACTACATAGCCGATTATTAGGGAGCTTTAAAAAGTCTGATCATATTGAAAAACACAATACATGGATTTTCTGTTTTTTTATGACAAACGTAAGAAAGCGCTTCAATATGTTGAAGCTATTATAACAAATATTAGTAGTGACAAAGCAAACGTTAAATCATTACAAAATGGAAAAGTTGTTGACAAAGATTTACACCAATCGTTGATGATCAAAAAGCAAGAACAATGACTAAACATGATAATGCTCAATAAAAGATATCATAACGGAGAATAAATATGTTGGAGGAGGAAAGTTAGCCTCCCTCCTCCAACATCAAACAAAATAAAAGCCGGCTCAGATCAGAGAGTACGATTTTGAATAGTTTTCCCTTACACAGACTTTCTTGACACAATCTTTCCCCAGCCTATTTTTTCTTAATTATACAAAAAAGCACCCTAAGATAGACCTTTTTTTAAAGTGTCTAGTCTATAGGGTACTTTTTGAAGGAGGTCGTTTTTTTTGCAAATGCTTCTCCAAGTTTTGCATGAATTTTTTAGGATTTATGGTTGTCACCAGATATTTACGCTAAGAAGACACCGATAGTCAAAAGATAAATACTTAATTCTAGTGTACTGAGACCGACTTTAAGTCCAAGCTGCAAAAGATCCGTATTTAAATAAAAATGGGCGTCATACAGAAACGCCCAATCAATCTGTGATTATTCAATTCCAAAGTGTTGTTTTGCTAACTCTAGAAATTTATTTTTTTCAATCTTTTCTTTGATCAGTTTTCCATCAACCCATTGTGTAAAGGAAGTATCGGTTAACGTTACATTTCCTGCGTTTGTAAGCTGGGTGATTAATCGCTGTTTATTAAACGTAGACTCTTCATTTTCGCTAAGAATTTTTTGGATCTGATTAAATTCTGCGACATCGCTTACAGGGCGTTTTGTATCAAAAATATAACCTATTTTCCAATTTGTATCTTTATATTTCCGCTTCATCTCAAGAATATAATCTCCGAAGTCATGATCAGCCTTTTTGATCCGAAATTCACCGTTAGGAGACGATACAGGTTCTCCATTTATAGGAACAGGTCTAAGTGGCAAATTAGCTCCAAAACCAGTATCAACAAGATATGTTTGTTCTTCGTGTTTTAATAAGATTGTGACATGGGTTCTTCCAAGTTGATACCATTTTTGTGTCTCATCATTGTATGTAACTCCACGAACTAAGGCTGCATCAAAGCCATTATCCACTAAGAAAAAATAAAGGCATGAATTTAATTCGTAGCAAAGCCCGCCTTCTTTTTTCACCAGCAGTTTATCTATCAAATTCTCTTTGGTAATGTCACGTGTTTTGTTTTCAATCATACGTAAATTTTCAAAAGGAAATGTTTTTGCCATTTTTTCAAGAACCTTTCCCAACGACTCAAATTTGATTTGTTCGGTTTCGGGAATATCGATCCTTTTACGAAATAATTGATTCATGTCTTTCACTGTTCTAACTCCCCCGATTGTATTTTTCTCATATTACTTTCTAACTTGGCCTGTAATGGTGGATGCAAGCGATCTCATCCCATCTTCATTTAATAATTTCATAGTAAGACGATATTTAATACACAATCAAACAATTGAACTTAATTCACACAAAATTCACATAATTTTCTCACATAAACGTTGACCTAGAGTACACTCCAGGTTCTATACTTAAAAAACCTTGATCTTAGTAAGGATGGTTTGAATTGAGAAATGTTGAAGGTAAAGTCGTTATTATTACCGGAGCTTCAAGCGGAAACGGTGAAGCTGCTGCGAAAGTGCTTGCTAATAATGGAGCTAAGGTTGTACTTGCTGCCAGGCGTGAAGAACGCTTGAAGGAACTTAAGTCAGACATTGAAAAACAAGGAGGAACAGCAGTATTTAAAGTGACTGATGTTGCTTCAGAAGAGGATATGGAAGAGCTTGCCCGTTTTACTCTCGAAACCTATGGACAAATTGATGTTCTAATTAACAATGCTGGTCTCATGCCGCTATCTTATTTACATGAAAAGAAGGTAAGTGAATGGGACCAAATGATTGATGTCAATATTAAAGGTGTGCTTTATGGGATTGCCGCGGTTCTTCCGCATATGCGGGAACGAAAGCAAGGACATATTATTAACGTGTCGTCCGTTGCAGGACACTTAGTCAGAAAGACATTTTCTGTCTATTCAGGAACAAAATATGCAATACGAGCGATTTCTGATGGCTTGCGGCAAGAAGAAGCTGAGAATAACATTCGCATTACAATTCTTTCACCTGGAACAGTGGGAACAGAGTTGTTTCATACGATTACGAATGAAGAAGTCCTACACAGTTTAGATGAGGTTAAAAAAATTGCCATACCTGCAGAATCCATGGCTCATTCCATTCTATTTGCAATCTCTCAACCTGAGTATACGGCGGTCAATGAAATGATTGTGAGACCAACAAAACAAGAAATTTGAGAAAAAAATATTTCATGGGGCTGTCTGAAAAGTCCCTTATCTTTCTTTATATTTACATAATCAAAAACATTATCGCATTAATTATTACAATAGTTACAACCAAGCCGAAGATAAATTTTTTGACAGTGAAAGTCATTTTGCCGTTTTTGACTCCCCTAAAAATTAATAGGTAAATGATAAGTACCACTAATAGAATCGAAGTTTGCATTATATCACCTCTATTGAAGTTCAGTCTAATAAGCTGCCATCCATGACATATGTACAATAAAAATACCACTTGTATGGCCAGTATTTCTAGTCGTAACAGCATCTGCTATCTTAGTAAAATAAACATCTGCTCACCTTTTTTGCAGGTGGGTATTTATTTTAAGTAAAATGAAATTGATTGATTCCAAATTATTTGAGAATATGAAAATACATGCTTAATAGAATCACGTAAATGATATTTATACAATCGTCAAAAATTGAATGGCAGACCCCTTTTTTATCTGATGGTATTTCTAATTAATAATTAATACTGGAGGAATAAAGTATGAACTATTCGATTGGTCAAGTATCAGATCAAACAGGTTTATCAATCCACACTTTGCGATATTACGAAAAAGAAGGCATTATTCCATTCGTTAACCGTAATGATAACGGCATTCGCATGTATGAAACGAAAGACATTGAATTGCTTAAATTTGTCTGTTGTCTCCGCGCTACAGGTATGGCAATTTCCGATTTAAAGGAATTTGTACGTTTGATCATACAGGGAAACGAAACAATTGACCAACGTATCATCATGCTTGAAAAACAAAAAGAAAACTTAAAATCACGAGTAGATCAACTAGTAGCTTATCAAGGTATGATTAATCAAAAAATTAATATTTACAGCGATATGCTGGTTAAGAATAAATAAGAAGACTTGCAATGACCAGATCTTCCTTGGGAGGATATGGTGCCGATCGATATCGATGGGGAATACCAAAAACAGTATTCTTCAGCATGAGTATTCATGCTCTTGTCTTAATTTTCTTATCAATTCTAACAGCTACAGGAATGACAGCTGCCATTTTGGTGGCGTTATGGATTGGTTCTGCATGGATGACGTCACCAACACTGCAAACTTATTTTATTTAGCAAACACCGTAATCCCCCGATTTGGCGTTAAGTTTAAATACGTCAGTCTTACAGTTTGGCATTGCTTTTGGCGCAGGATTAGGCGGTCTTATCGTGAACTCGACAGGGACTGTAACAAACACGCCATTGGTGGGCGGATGTTTGGTAATCGTGGGAATGATTGCTGCTTTTGCTTCCTTTTCGATTCAAACGAAGAAAAGTAATTATCCTTCTGTCTGATTATAATTGCTGAAAGCTAGAGCAAACTTCAGCTTAACATGCGCCAAACATTCTATACTCTTCTGTTTAAACTGAATAAGAAGATTAACTACTGGATTCCCCTTATTCCGCAGGCGATTATTGCAATGATTGTTATCGGGGTGATAATGATTGGTGTAGGTTAAGTATCCTGTGGAAGCACCAAAAACTACAGCAGGAAAAGGATTCTTTTTGAAGGTTATTATCATCTAGCCCAAAAAGAAAATCACCTCTTACGATATTCATATCCTAAGAGGTGATTTTGACTGTTCTTTTGTATATATCATATGCTTTAATCTTAATCTAGTAACTTGTTCCCTTCATTTGCAGCATCCTTCATCGCTTCCTCAGGTGTTTTTTGATTAGAAAGCGCAGCTTCAAGATTATCTTGTATAACTTTATAAATACGTGTACCGCTTTTTCCGGAATAGTTATTCCATGGAACCATATTCGAAGTTTGTGTATAGGTTACGGCAGCCAACGGGTTTTCTTTTAAATATCCACCCAACAATTCTTCCTTTTCAACCGCACTTTTACGCGTTGCCATATAACCGACTGTTTTTGCTACACTTGCAGTGCTTTCAGGAGAAGTAAGATATTTCACTAATTCCCAAGCGCCTTTTTCCCTCTCGCTTGTCGATTTCATGATGAAAAGATTGTTGCCTCCGGCAGGAACTTTTCGTTCATGTTCTCCATCCGTCGGGAAAGGAGCAACTCCTAAATTAAATTTACTCGATGATCGAATGGAACCTAAAGAAGCAGTCGTAGTAATATACATTCCCAATTTTCCAGAAGTAAACGATTGAAGCGCTTGTGCCGCTTCTACTTTCGGCATTGACTTATCTTTATTCACAAGATCTGTCCAATGCTGAAGGGCTTTTACGCTCGGCTCTTGATCGAATCCAACCGATTTGCCGTCATCAGAAACCATTTGACCGCCCATTGTTTCAACCATTGCTTGGAAGATCCAGGCTCCTGTCATTGTATAATCATAGAAAATACCCTGCTGGCCGCCGGTTGTTAGTTTCTTGGCAGCTTCGCGGACTTCGTCAATTGTTTTCGGAGGATTTTCAGGATCTAATCCAGCCTTTTTAAACAAATCTTTATTGTAGTAAACGACTGGCGTACTTACCGCAAAAGGAAGGGCATTCTGTTTTCCTTCTTCACTCTTGCCTAAATCAAGCATGTTCGGGAAAAAATCAGACATATCGGTATTCTCTTCATCTATAAATTTCTGAGCTGGAACAATCGGCATATTGCTGTTTAAATATTTTGTGTATCAACCATTTATTAATATAGTGTTTGATTATTATTACTACTTTGTAAAATTTAGAATTTCCATTTTTGGAATTTCTCGGAGCACCCCTGAACTATTTCCCTCTAATTTTCTAATCTCCATATTTTAAAAATTCATTCTCGCTGCCATAAAAAACATTCAGGTCAATGAACTTTTCTTTTTCACTTCCATTATACCCTTCCAAAAGCCCTCGGTCTGTGTACTGCCAAAATGTCCAAGCCCTTTTATCTGACAAAGAAGGTTTCGTAAAAACATCTCTTATCCATATATCACATTGGTCATAACTGCCCTGTATGTACAAATTATAGGCTTTTTGTGTAGTGTAAAGAATAACTCGTTTACCGTAATGGTCTTCTAGCATTTTCACCATTTCTTTGAGCTCTTTTTCTACTTCCATGCGATTAGGAGGATTTTTTTCTTTGTCCCCATAAAATTCAACATCAATTACTGGAGGCAATGCTTGTTCGTCTATGGGTACATTTTTTATATAGTTCTCGGCTTGCCTCTTGCCTTCACTGTCATAACTAAAAAAGTGATAGGCTCCTATTCGCAAGTTTGTACTTTTTGCATTTTTCCAGTTGTCAGAAAATTGCTTATCAACAAAAGTGCTCCCTTCAGTAGCTTTGATAAAGGCAAATCGTATATTCTGTTCCTGAATTTTTGGCCAACTTATTTCACCCTGATAAGCTGACACATCCACGCCTTTCACTGAATATTTTTTGACATTGGAAGCATTAGGAATAAAGATACCTCGATGCCATAATACAAATGTCAAGACTACCGCGGCTAGCAAAAGAATTATGAGGGAAATAAATAATTTTTGTTTCTTATTTTTCAAACTCACTTCTCATCACCATTTACTTTTAATTTTGTATAAACTTTCTCAGAACTATCTATCTGTTTATTTTAACATAAAATTACAATTTGTTGGTTCAGATTTTTCGGGTGAACCACCTAAGATAGAATATGTCTTTTTAAATACGGAAATTTAATAGAAGCTATCTCCATAGCTTTTCTTCACAGTGGGACTAGCGTGGAAATTCCTCTTCAATTGGACCAATTATCTATACCAATGTTTGCTGTAACATAAAATATGAATAATAGTTGTATTTAATAATCTAACTTCATTTATACCATTCACCTAATCTAATATTCTTGGACACAGATTAATAGAGAAATTCTTTTTTCTAATAATAAAAGGAGAGGTATACTTATGACAAATGGATGTAATCGAAATCCAATAGGATTCTGTTCGGAAGCGGAAGGATTAAATACGACAGCAAATGGGGCTGCATCCCACGCCGAGGGATTTCAAACAATTACAAATGCTGGTTCTGCCCATGCCGAGGGAAGCATGACCACAGCAGGAGGCTCAGCGTCACATGCAGAAGGATTCCGTACGCAAACGACAGCCGATACTGCACACGCAGAAGGAACCTCTACCACAGCTAGCGGATTTACCTCCCATGCGGAAGGGCATTTTACAGTTGCTAGTGGAGCACATTCCCATGCCGAGGGAAATCTGACTACCGCGTCTGGCATTGCGTCTCATTCCGAGGGCGAAAATACGGTCGCCAGCGGACTCGTTTCTCATGCAGAAGGACAAGGGACAATAGCTCAAGGAGAATCTTCACATGCTGAAGGCGATAATACGGAAGCCAATGGGAGGGCATCTCATGCAGAAGGAAACTTAACAACTGCTGACGGAATTTTTGCCCATGCAGAGGGCCAGCGTTCAGTCGCTTCCGGCGATCTTTCCCATGCTGAGGGAAACCAGACGCAGGCGCTCGGCCAAAACGCACATGCTGAAGGAGCACTTAACATTGCCAGCGGTTTTACTTCGCACGCGGAGGGTGTAAACACAGTGGCATCCGGAACCTTTTCCCACACAGAAGGACAATCGACGAATGCAAACCTTTTAGAAGGTGTTCATGTCATGGGAAGATTCGGTGCGGCAAACGAGCTACCGTATTCATGGTATCTTGCAAATGGTACGGATGCCTCAACACCGGGGTTGGCTGCAAAAATATTAAGCAACGGCAACGTCAAAATTGATGGGGCTGTTACAACTCCTGCAGCAGATTATGCGGAAATGTTCGAAACGGCAGATGGAAATCCGATCGATTTTGGTTATTTCGTCACGTTAGAAAAGAATAAAGTACGCATCGCAAATGACAAAGATGATTTTATACTGGGTATCATAAGCGCAAAGCCGGCTTTCTTGGCGGGCGGCTGGGAACTTCGATGGAAAGACAAATACCTGACTTCCGAATGGGGAGAAATTTTGTACGAAGATAGCACAATTCCTTCGATATTTGACGACGAGGGTAATATGATCTTGCCCGAGCGAACAGAACGAAAACCAGTACTTAACCCTAATTGGGATTCTTCGAAGGAATATATTCCACGTTCCAAAAGACCTGAATGGGTGGCAGTTGGTTTAATGGGGCAGCTTCTTGTCCGGGATGATGGCACATCCCAAGAAAATTATTACTGCAAACCAAACGCTTACGGTATCGCAACAGCTTCAAATCACGGTTACAGAGTACTGAAACGTATTAGTCAAAATCAAATCTTGGTTCTCGTTTCGCAGTTTTATAGAAAACAAAGTGACAATTCAGTTGAGCAGCTAGAAAAACTAGCAAGATTAAAAGAACAAGGCTTCCTTACTGAAGAGGAATTTTTGCATGAAAAACGGAAGATATTATCCTTATAAGATTCTGAATGCACTCAGTGCTTAATTTCCCTCAAAACCATCTTTAATCCATATCACATCATTCGCTACTGTATTCTCTGCGGAAAGCCTCATTTATTATCACATTTTAAAAAGAGAATCACCTATTAAGACCATCGTGTTCTAAGAGGTGATCACTCCAAAACTATATTTTTCCTATATTAGCATTTACATATAATCCCTAATTGCTTCTGATCTATAATCTATTAAATTTTGACTTGTGTATGCTACTACTTCAGTTAAAGGTTATTTGCAATTCTTGTAATGATCTAAAACCCATTAGGTTTCTCCAGTGTAGGTCTGGTGTAACCAATTGGAGATTATCCATTCGCTGCAAGAGAGTTACAATAGCAATTTGTGCTTCAAGGCGTGCTAATGATGAACCTAAACAAAAGTGAATTCCATATCCAAATGCAAGATGAGGATTCGGATTCCTCGTGATATCAAGCACATTAGGATCAATAAATTTTTTGGGATCACGATTGGCTGCCCCAAGCAGAATGTAGACTTGCTCGCTTTTTTTTATGGTGATTCCATTCATTTCGGTATCTTCCGATGCAATGCGCGCTGTCATCTGTGTCGGGCTCTCATAACGTAAAAATTCCTCGACGGCCATTTTAATAAGGGATGGATTTTCCTTTAACTTCATTAATTGCTCGGGGTGGTTCAATAAAGCCAGAACCGAATTGCTAATGAGATTTACCGTTGTCTCATGTCCGGCGATCACAAGTAAAATACATGTAGCGAGTAATTCTTCATCTGTAAGCTTCTCACCTTGCTCTTCCTCTAGTATTAACATGCTGATGAGGTCATTCTGAGGAATATGTTTTCGCTTATTTATTAACTGTTTAAAATAAGCGATTAACATCTTGGTTGTATGGTTTCCATTTGCTAATGTCTTTCTTGACCGGGTAAAGTCAATCGTTTGGATTAAGCTTACAGTCCATTCTCTAAATTGATAGCGCTCTTCTGCTGGAACTCCTAAAATTTTTGCTATAATAAGACTTGCTAAAGGAAACGCAAAATCTGAAACAACGTCCATGCTTTTCTTATTCTGTACCTGATTAAGCAGATCATTTACAGTTTCTTCAATAAAAGGACGATATCCTTCGACAACATTTGGGGTAAATACTTTACTAACCATCATACGTAAACGTTTATGATCGTGTTGATTCTTAAAAAGCATCATATCATTCTGGATATTTTTAAGATGTTCATATTTTTTTGATGTTTGAGTCAGAGGTATACGATTTTTAAATCTGGTATCTTTAAGAACCGCAACTGCCTCCTCATACCCCGTTACATACCAACCTGGATATTTAAATGAATGCTCCTTAAAAATAGGATGTTTAGAACGCAGCTTGTCGTAAATAAGATAAGGATTTGTTAAAAACTCATGAGAAGAAAGTGAAAATGGTGCTTCTAGCTTTTGATTTAAATCATTTGTCATTCTATGCCTCCAATCCAACTTCACTTGATATAGATTTTCTCTCAACTCAGTATCCGTTCCTGTTAAAAATATCCGTTTATTTAATTATGTTCAGCTCTTTTCCTATTGCATCAAAAGTCTTTAACAAGTAATCTATTTCTTTTGAACTGTGGTCAGTTGTGACCGTTAATCGAATACGGCTTTCTCCATATGCTACAGTTGGCGGACGAATCGCTGGTGCGAATATTCCTTCTTCCTGCAGTCTTTCCGCAAATATCAAAGCCTTCCTGGCTTCTCCAATGATGACAGGAATAATCGGCGTATTGCCACCCTTTACGGTATAACCCATTTCAACTAAGCCTTTTTTAATCTGGATTACTTTTGAAAGCAATTGATGGTGTTTCTTTTTATGTTCAATAATCTCCAGGGCTACGTATGAAGCAGCACAAATTGACGGCGAAATCGAAGTTTGAAAGATAAATGTTCTGGCATGGTTTAGCAAATAGTCAATTAACACTTTCGATCCCGCTACGAACCCGCCTTCTGTACCAATTGCTTTACTAAGAGTACCAATAACCACATCTGGAGATACACCGAAATATTCGCTTGTACCTCTTCCGTTCTCACCTAAACAACCCGTTGCGTGTGCATCATCAACGATTACGAATGAATGATAGTGTTTAGCAAGTGACATTATTTTATCAAGCGGCGCGATCGTACCATCCATGCTGAATACTCCATCTGTTACAATAAAACGTCGCTGATAAGATTCTGATTCTTTCAATTTTTTTTCAAGATCATCCATATCAAGATGGTTATAAATCATCGTGTCAGCCTTTGATAAACGACAACCGTCGATAATGCTCGCGTGATTTAATCGATCGCTTAGAAGTACGTCTCCTTTTTCAGGTAAAGATGACAACACACCGACATTAGCTAAATAACCACTTGAAAACAGGAGGGCTGCTTCCGTTTGCTTAAAGTTCGCGATTCTTTCTTCAAGTTTATGATGCCATTTTGTATGACCAGTCGTTAATCTTGAGCCGCTGCTGCCTACCCCGAATTCATGTAAAACCGTTTCAGCTGCATATACCAAACGTAAATCATCCTTCAGCCCTAAATAATTATTGGATGAGAAGACAATTTGTCTTTTTCCAACACTAAAAACCTCCGGACTTCGAGAAGTATTTATTGATGGTAATTGCCGATATAAACCTTCCTCTTTTGTTTTATCTAATCGATGACTTAACCACCCATCAAACTTCAACATTCGTCACCTCGTTTGTTACTCGTGTACTGATCAGCGGAAGCATAAAAACATTACCTTTCGATCTCGTTTGCATATCAAACTCTCTCATTTTTAAGTAACCTGATAATCTAGCAAGAAAGGGCTCTTTTTGCCTTCATTGGCGAATAAGGCAGCTGGGTTCCTTCTTTCAATTAATTTTTTGTGTTCTTCTCTTCCTCCCATTGAATAAAAACCGGCTGTTTTTCTAAATAGTGTATATATGAATTCAATTCTTTTGATAAATCAATAAAGAAGATTCGGCAACCTCTTTCTTCTCCATATTCTTTCAGCTTCGTAATGCGTTGATACCCCAGCTTTTTACTTGCAACATAACCAGTTATGTATTCCGGATCATCTGACCAGCATAATTCTGCGACAGTAGCTGGATGCTCACAAACCTTTGTTGCAAGCGTAAGTGCCTCCTTCACTCTGGAATTCTTAGGCATTTTATAGTAGTCAGCCCATCTTTCAAAATTGGCTTTCAACCAGTCCATTCTGGAAACGCGTACACCTTTTTTGTCCCTGTCATCAATTCGTTCACCTGAATGACTATCAATCAATATCGCTCCATTAATTCCCGAATATTCAGTCATATGTTTATATGCTTTTTCAATGACATTCCTTTCGATACCAGATTTTTCTATAAGCCACCAAGACACCTCAAGTCCCATACCTGCTGATTCCACTTCATGTGTCTTTATTTGTAATGGCTTGATTCGTTTTATAGGCTGATCAATTGATTCAAACTGAATCTGCATAAAATCCGGATTTCCTCTTGAATGACTTAAGCCCTTTTCCAATAAAGCATTTACAGCATGTTTCATATTGCTATAGGTTGAAATGAGTTCTCCACCAGATATATGTTTTCCACCCTCTTCATGAGATCCATTCTTGGCAGCTCTCATCCTGACACTATAATACTTTTGCTCTTCCATACTTCTTATCCACCAACCTTGCCAACTGATTTTGAACACCATGAAAAGTAAAAAAGTTTTAAATAGACTATCCTATTGTTCATATACTAAGCGATCCAATAAATTTTCACTTTTCAATTGTTAACTTAAATATATAGTAAGTTGACAATTAAACAATAAATTTGTTAACCTTTTGTGTCAATAGGTTAACAAATTTTTAATTAGAAATTTATTTCTTTTCGGAAATTTTTATGTGGTAATATTATATTATTAGTTTTTCAATTATTTGATAAATCAATGGTATGAAAAGGTTTCTCACTGACACAAAAACAACTATGAATCAACCCTTTGATGATAAAGGATTGATTCATAGTTGTTTTTTTAAGATGGAATTGTATGATGTATACAGCCTTGAAATTGAGGTTTTAATCCAATCAACGGATCTAAAGATTGATTGTAGAGGGTTAAAGTTTTTCCATATCAGTAAGTAAATGCAACTTTCACTGATAAAACTAAAAATGTAAGAAATCCAATATCATTTTTTTTCATTTTGACAACCCCTTTAGCTTTGATACTTCAAACATACAGTAGTAAGAAATGCTTGTAAGTATTTCGGGAAGGTTATCTAACATAATTTTTAAAAGTTGCTTTCTACTTATCCAAATATGTAATAAATAGTAATTTTACTATTACTTTATTTCTATAAAAAGGCATGTTTGGAAAATATATAAAGGATTATATATTAGCCGGACACTCTGCCTTCGGTAGCAATGGCCTAACATGGAGAAGAAATAGAGTCTAATTGTCTGGGAACAACAACCTTTTGTAAGCTGGATATATTTATCATTCTAATCATTTGTAAAGTAAGCGATGCTTCTGCTTCTCAAACTTCTTCAATTAATCTCTCGTATTTTTTCCCTCCCAAAAAATCTTTAATTTTTCCCAATAGAATTCCCTGTTTCTTGTAATATTACACATTAACCATTCATTTTTTAACAAATATTCCTCTTGCTAATGACGTTACGTAATGTAATAAAATACTTGGTATATCAAAACCCTCTATGAAATCAATGGTTTGAAGATGCTAAGTTTGGCGTGTTTATCCACTGGGGGCCCTATTCTGTCCCTGGATTTGCACCCCTGGGTAGTTTTGCAGAAACTTTAAAGACAGATTATGACCGGGCAATGCTGGTCTACCCATATTCTGAAGGCTATTGGAATGCAATCAAAGATCCTGATACACCATCCGCTCAATATCACAAAGCTAATTATGGAAAGATGCCTTATCAGGAATTTAAAGAGATCTTTATGGATGGACTGGTAAATTGGGATCCTTCTGCTTGGGTAAAAACCTTTAGCGACGCCGGAGCAAAATACGTAGTAATCGTTTCAAAACACCATGATGGTTTTTGCTTATGGCCGACTGAAGTAAAAAATCCCCACGAGGAAAATTGGTTTAGCAAGCGTGACATTATAGGTGAGTTAGCTCAAGCAGTTCGAAAGGAAGGAATGCGTTTTGGCATCTACTATTCAGGTGGAATTGACTGGACGTTTCAGCGCAGGGTTTCAAAGACGTTTATTGATTATTCGTTTTCTACACCTAGTGGTAATTATCTGGACTACGCCGATACCCAAATCCGTGAGCTAATAGACAGGTACCACCCAGACATTTTATGGAATGACATCAGCTGGCCAACTAACGAGGAACGACTATTCCGATTGTTTGCCTATTATTATGATGTTGTTCCAGACGGTGTGGTAAATGATCGATGGAAAGCTGCAAGCCCGGTCAACAAGCTGTTGGGACTGAAACCTGTACGAGCATTGATGGATTTAATGGTGAAGCAAATGATCAAGAAAAATCCCGATATTCACTCTGCCTTTTCCCAACCTGTTATTCCCCATAGTGATTTTACGACACCGGAATACACTAAATTCACCGATCATACAAGCAAAAAAATGGGAGATGACACGTAGAATCGGAAATTCATTCGGCTATAACCGCAATGAGAGCGATGATGACTACACCTCCTTTGAGACATTATTTTTAGATTTTATCGATGCTGTGTCCAAGAACGGGAATTTACTTCTAAATGCAGGCCCTCGCGGTGAAGATGCACAAATACCGGATAAACAACTTAGCAGATTGTCAAAATTCGGGGAATGGCTGAATCAAAATGGGGATGCTGTCTATGGCACTAGGCCATGGACACAGGCAGAAGCAATCACAGAGACCGGAGAGGCTATCCGCTTTACTAAAAAAGACAAAAAGCTTTACCTGATGTTACTGGGTAATCATAGCGGGTCAAAAATAAAAGTAAAGCAAGTATCCATAGATGGTGAGGCTTGCCTGCTAGCTGATGGCAGTCAGGTAAAGTTAGAACGAGAAGGAGATGACATGGTCCTTACCTTTGCGCGGCAGCTTGATGATCTATTTGTGCCGGTTGTTCTTATTGATGGTGTGTGAAAAGTTTAAACATATTTCAAAGGAGTGTAGTTCTACAGAAGAAAGTTCACTTTGATAATAAAATCTCATCATGATTAAGAGCCTCTTCTTTTTTTGGAAAATCTCTTTACTTACTGTTTTCTTTTCTTACAGGTAGTGAACAGCACTCCGGGCTTCATTATATTGAAGTATGGGGCAAGTTTTCTCCTCTCGGCTACATCTCAGGTAGATCCTTAGACAAACTACGGCCGACCTGGCATAAATAGTAGTATCGATTGAAGAATCACGGATGTATCTGGAAATGTGAATAACAGATAAAAAGAATCTAGTTTTATTAGTTTTCTTGTTTCTTGACTTCTTAAGGGAAATTTACATCTTATTCCCTGTTATAAACCATTAATCTACCAGCGTTAGTATAAATTACTGGTTGTCCCTCCCTCCAAAATGTTTAACAATTAAAGTGCAAGCATTCAGTCAAACACTTAGGAGGGTATTATGAAGAATAAGAGATTACTACTTTCACTAATTGCATGCATGACCATTATTTTGTCTGCTGCTACTATTCAGCCTTCTGTTTCCAAAGCACAAACAAATGACCATGATCCAGTTATCTTCATTCACGGTGCTGGCGGTATTGGCGCAAGCTTTTACGGCATTGAAAATTATCTGAAAAAACAAGGCTGGTCCGATGATGAACTGTATGCTATTGAAATGAGTGATAAATCTGGTAATAATGAAAATAATGCAAAACAGCTGGCTTCTTATGTAGATGAAGTGTTAAAGAAAACAGGAAAGAGCAAGGTTGATATAGTTGGACACAGCATGGGAGGTCCTAATGCCCTGACTTATATTCTCAACGATGGAGGAAGCAAGGTGAACGATGTCGTCACATTTGGCTCTCCAAACAAAATGGTAACATCGAAAGCTCCAGTGGGTACCGATCCTAACGATAAAATTCTTTATACTTCGATTTACAGCACCAACGACTTTGTCGTGAACAATCGTCTTTCACCCCTTGATGGAGCGAAAAACGTTCAAATCAGCGGTGCAAGCCACTTGGGATTGCTCATGAACAGTGAAGTCAACGAACTAATTAAAGATGGATTGAATGGCAAAGGGGAAAATACAAATTAACAAAAGATTCTTATCTTGAGCTTAGTTATTTTAACAATTACAAACTGAAATACATCTATAACAAAAGAGCCTTCCACTCAGGAAAGGCTCTTTTCCTTCTGTTACATCTTTTCTTTCATCTAATTCTTTCTTTACAAGCAGTGAACAGCACTCCACATGACTCTAATAGTAATTGTAGATTAATATTGATGTAGCAGTGTTTACCTTAGACTATCTATTTCGAACTTCCATTCCTGAAAGTAGAAGATTACTTAATTTTGAGGGAAAGCTGGATTGAAGTGTCAAGTGATTATGATGAAGGGGCAATCCCTAGACAGAAAATCGGACAAGCAGAGACAAAAGATTTTTGTTAGAAATTGGGGCAATGAATTATGGTTTTGAATTAGATGGTATTATTGGACTGGATTTTTTGCAGCAAATAAAAGCAATCATTAATATAGACAAATTAACAATAGAGTTCAATTAAAAGGCAAGTAGAGACGATTATTCTGTACTTGCCTTTTAATTTACACGCTTCTGTAGATCAGTGTTCAATTTATGAGAAAAACTAATTATGTGGTGACCATTTCTAATGTATTCACTACAATTTATTAATTACAATTGATAATTTATAGTTCACATGCTTGTTTAAGTCTATCAAGAATTGATCTAATATTTCATTAGAGGGAAATTTACATTCAAGAAGATAACAACCATCCCCACTAATTTTATAATTATTTAACACATAGTTTTCTTGTGTTTCTACAAAAGAGAGATAAGGCTGATGATACGTACTTTTGGTATAAATCGTAATCCACGCATGTATCAAATACCCTAATTTAGAATTGTTAACTTTAATTGTATATCCCTCAATTACACCACTATCTTCTAATTTCGCTACTCTAGTCGCAGCTGCTTGGCCAGTTAAATGGACCTTCTCACCCAATTCTTTCATCTTGATACGACTGTTTTTAGATAGCTCATGTAAGATACTCATATCCGTATGATCTAACATATTTTCAAATCCTTTCAAAAATCAAGTCAAACGGATAAAAGACTTGATTTTATCTATGTATTGAGGCACTGGACATAGTATAAGCTATACGTAGATTAAAGAAAAGGAGTTGTCTTTTATGAACATTCAACAAATTCGAAATGCCACAATCGTTGTTAAATATGCAGACAAAAAGTTTTTAATAGATCCAATGTTAGCTGAGAAAGGTACGTATCCACCTTTCTCAAATTCAATAAGACAAGATCAATATAACCCTTTAGTGAGCTTACCCACATCAATTGACAATATTATTAATGTAGATGCTGTCATTGTCACTCATCTACATTTAGACCACTTTGATGAGGAGGCCCAAAGAATATTGCCAAAAGATATTAAAATGTTTGTACAAAACAAAGAAGATGCTAAAGAACTGAGAAACGTTGGTTTTCAAAATGTAGAAGTGTTACAAGAAGATACGGTCTTTAAAGGTATCCAATTAGTGAAAACCAAAGGTGAACACGGAAGAGGAGAAGAAACTTTAAAAGCTATGGGTGAAGTGTGTGGTGTTGTCTTCAAGCATCAAAATGAGAAAACGTTATATGTAGCAGGAGATACGGTATGGTATGATACTGTTCAGGACGAGATTGATAAACATAAACCTGACATCATTGTGGTCAATGGTGGAGATAATCAATTAATAGAATTCGGTTCTCTGATTATGGGAAAAGATGATATCTATGAAGTGTATAAGGCGGCTCCTAATGCCAAAATTATTTCAGTCCATATGGAAGCTGTGAACCATTGGGGACTATCAAGAGAAGAGCTGAAAACATTTATTCATGAAAAAAGAATGTCTTCTCATATTTTAGTTCCAGATGATGGCGAATCCTACACATTTTAAGGTAAAAAAACGGTCCAAAAGAGTAGTATAAATGTTAAGAAGAGCAAAGGAAAGAAGCTTATGATTATGTCGTGAATAATCATGAGCTTCTTCTTAATGATTGGATTCATTATTGACTGAAGCAATTGATAAAAGACCACTTTGCAATTTGCTTAAACTTATTTATCAAGCAATCATGAAGTTCAGCCTCTTCTGATGAGAAAGATAGTTGAATATGAATATATCAGAATCCTAAATGGAAGGATAATAGGATACAAGAAAATAGCTAATGGTTTGTCGTACTTGTCTTAATTTCAGAATGTTAGATAAAACACCTTCATGTCCTGTTTCTACTAAGAATGATTGGGTGGATGCGGTGAAATGGAATCATAAATCGATAACCTTCTGCAAGGCAAGCACGAGAAGCTAAAAAATTACTTTATTAGGAGGTGCCGTTTATGACCATTAAAGCAAGAGATAGCTTTCAATCAAAACAGCAACCGATTTGGTTGCAAGACTATATAGATTCACCAAACAAACAAAAGCAGCTCTATAAAAAAACATTGAGAGTCGTGGTTTTTTCGCAAATTTTGGGAGGAGCAGGGCTGGCAGCCGGTATAACGGTAGGCGCACTAATTGCCCAAGATATGCTTGGAACAGACAGTGTATCAGGGATTCCTACTGCTTTACTCACTTTAGGATCTGCAGGAGCTGCTTGGCTCATAGGTCGGTCTTCTCAGCGTTTTGGTCGAAGAGCAGGACTGGCAGGCGGTTTTCTTGCAGGCGGGCTGGGAGCAATCGGCATTATCATGGCTACCTTAATCAATAGCATCACACTTTTATTTATTTCTCTTCTTATTTATGGATCAGGTACTGCATCCAATTTACAAGCACGATATGCAGGTACAGATCTGGCAACAACTAAACAGCGAGCAACAGCTGCCAGTACGGCCATGGTGTCTACGACCTTTGGTGCTGTAGCAGGTCCTAATTTGGTCAATGTGATGGGAGAATTTGCGGATTCTATTGGAGTCCCGACTTTGGCTGGTCCCTTTATTTTATCAGGAACTGCTTTTATCTTAGCCGGATTGGTTCTTTTAATTTTTCTTCGTCCAGATCCTTTAGTGGTGTCTACAGCTTTAGCAAATGCTCAAAAGAATTATGATACAGATGCTGTCGATATAGAATCACATCAAGGAAGTTCCACTATAAACAAAAGAGGAACAGTCGTAGGGGCTACAATTATGGTTTTGACTCAACTCGTTATGGTAGCCATCATGACCATGACACCAATACACATGGAACACCATGGCCATGGACTGAAAGAAGTAGGATTGGTCATAGGGTTTCATATAGGCGCTATGTATTTACCTTCTCTTGTAACCGGCATTCTAGTAGATAAAATTGGTCGTATGGCGATGGCTATTGTCTCTGGTGCTACACTTCTGGCTTCTGGTATAGTGGCAGCTTTTGCACCAGCAGACTCAATGATACTGCTTATCTTGGCGTTAGTACTACTTGGTATGGGCTGGAACTTTGGCCTAATAAGTGGAACAGCTCTCATTATAGATGCAACACATCCATCTATTCGTGCAAAAACTCAAGGGTCGGTTGATGTCTTGGTTGCTTTATCAGGGGCTTCCGGCGGGGCGTTATCAGGAATGGTAGTCGCTCATTCTAGTTATGCAGCACTATCAATTTCTGGAGCGGTTCTGTCACTATTGCTTATTCCTGTAGTTGTTTGGTCTCGTAAGAGTCAGACCAAATAGCTAATATAAAATCATTCTAATTCATCTCCTTTTGATTAGTTAGACTGGTAATGTATAAGTTGATCTAGCAGGATACAATTAAATTCTAATGAATAAAGGCAGCTTTCAATTTCTTACCGAAAGCTGCCTTTTATATATATATTCATGTTACTCCAGTTATGAAGGAAAAAAGCATCCAAGCATTTAGCGATTATCTAGAAGGAAACAGTAAGTAAAATCACAAAAACCCCTGATTTCCCGAATGTGGTCAATTCACCTTTTCGACAGTTAAATAAAACCCTATGATTTAAGGGATAAACTCGCTACACACTCCACGTGCATCGTATGTACAATCGATGTTATGCGGATATATTTCGATATGAATGCCCAATTTTGATCGAGATTTTAGTATTGGGGGAATATTCATTATAGGGTGGAATATGACCCAATATGGATAAAAAGTGGTCAATTTGGTGGTCATGTGGTCAAGTTGTTTTGAATCAATATATAGGAGTCGGAATGGTCGTTGAAAGTTATTGAACTTAAATAAAAGGAGCCTACCCTATCGGTGGGCTTATGGTATTCCGGTGCTGTCCATCCTTTTCGAGAATAAAGAAGTTATGAATCCCAAGAGAGATTCGAACTCACGATCGACGGCTTAGAAGGTCGGTGATCTTTTTGCAGAGGTTTGATAAATGCTGATAACAAAGAAAAGGATTAAATTAAAGCAATTTACTCATTATTATTTCAAACTTAACAAATTTCAATATATTATAGATGTTGGGAGGTGGAATTAATGGATTGCACAAATTGTGGCAAAAATTCACTTATACAAGTACCAGAGTTTGAAAAAACTTATACTGTTTGCTTGGATTATGGGGAGGTGTTATCAATAAAGTTTGAGAATCTAGACAAATTAAAAAAATATAAGAATCACAAAAATTAAAATGAGATATTTTATAGTTACCTCTTTTTTCGAGGTCTTTATTTATGCTCTTCTTAACATTTCAATAAATGTTGATAAATTTAGAAAAACAAAAAAGGACTTGATTGTAGTCCTTTTTTGAACTCTTATTACACTAAAGCACCAGTTAGCTTAATAAGCGTAGGTAGCTTATGTATCTTTAGACCCCGAATATATATAATGGCTTTTATTAAAAATAAAGGATTCTTTTTCTTTAGTAAAACCAATTTTCTCTGCCACACGAATTGATGGAATATTTCTTGGATTAATGATGCTTATCAACTTATTTAAGCCTAATTGATAAAATCCATATTCCTTGCAACCTTTAGCTGCTTCCGATGCAAATCCCTTTGACCAGTACATCTTATCGATATGGTAACCAATTTCAACTTCCGTTCTGCCATCCACTTTTTGTTTAACCAGACCGCAATCACCTATTAATTCGTTATTTTCTTTTAAACAAATTCCCCATAATCCATAGCCATCTTCTTGGTATCTTTCTTGATTTCTTTTAATCCAATTTTGAGTTTGTTCAAAGCTAAATGGAGATGGGTAATATTTCATTGTTTCAGAATCTGAAAAAATAGAATAAAGAGAAGACATATCCTCTTCTTTATACTGTCTTAAAAACAACCTTTCAGTTTCTAAAATAATCATTCCTTTGAATCCTCTCCATTTCTTATATATAAGATAGTCATAATGTTCTTATTGTACTAACTGCCTCGTTACTTGAATAAGAAAAAATACTTTACTCTTTATTAAAGTAAAGCACCCGTTAGTTCAACAAGAAAACATAAGACAACTACCTACTTTTTTTCAACGAAATGCTCTGGGTTCTTTGGCAAATTATTTAGAGCCGTTCTTAAAAACTCTGGGTATAACGCTACTTCTTCAAGCTTCTCTATCGGCATCCACTTGAAAATCAACCGTTCTCCTTCCACTCCATAAAAAGATTCTTTATCAACTAACAGGGAATTTTCATCTGATAAAATATTGTAATAAAAACCTATCTCGTGAAAACTTCTGCCATCATATTCAAAGAAATTTTCTACTACCCAAAGCAGTCTAACTACCTTTATATCTATTCCTAATTCTTCCCGAAATTCCCTTTTGATACTTGATTGTGATTCTTCCGTGATTTCAACTCTTCCTCCAGGAAGTGCCCAATTTTTATCATTAACATCCTTATGTAAAAGAACGTATCCATTTTTAATCAAAATTCCTGCTACATGATAATTAAAAACTGCTTTTTCCGTTTGAAAAACTACATCCACCAACTCGTCCCCCTTAATAGTTAATGTTTTAATATAATATTTTCCTTAAAAAACTACAAACTCCTTGTTAAACTAATCTGCCCCGTTAGTTTAACAACAAAATCAACAACAATCTTAAACAAACCCTAAATGATTGAGGATTTCTTATAGAAGAATGTCACTTTAAGTTTTTTTGTCTTCTAATATTTCCAATTTCGCCGTTTTTACGTCCTAGTTACATTAAAAAGTCCCCTATTGTAAACAGATAATAAACGTTCTTATCTCTGTCTACAATATGGGGATCATATCAACCAAAAAGCTTTTTTCTTTTAATCTTCCCAAACATCATTCATTAAATTTTCTACTTCTTTTCTACGCTTTTCAGTCTCGTTTTTTAAAACTCTTACTTTATTCCCCTCAATTTCAACAACATCACCAACAGTTGCTTCTTTTGGGAAAATGGCTTTATCAAAGTCTTTGGTTACTCCTTCAACCTCAACAACAACTATTTCACCTTCGAAACGATCAATTATTCCTTTTAAAACTTTACTCATTTCTTTGCTGGACTCACAGAAATTTTAGTTCCACTGCTAGTGATTTTAACTGTGCTATTTTTATCGGTTCTATACACTTTCGATTTAACCGTCTTTAGTCGATTCAACGTCTCACTTGTAGGATGCTTATAACGGTTTCCTTTACCTACACTAATAACTGCATATGTGGGTTTAACTTTGTTTAAGAAATCCTTAGATGAAGAATCCTTGGACCCATGATGCCCCACTTTTAAAACATCAACTTTTGATAATAATTTTTTGGAAAGCATGTCTTTCTCAGATTTTAACTCTGCATCACCAGTAAATAAGAAAGAGTTTTTGTTGTACTGAATATGTACGACTGCACTCCAGTTATTTAGATCACTTTTTGAATAGTTTTTCACAGGGCCAATAAATTCGGCTTTAATAGACTTGTCCTTTAAGCCCAAAGTAGCACCGTTTTTTGCAGTTTTAATGGTTTTCTTTTCTCTTTTAACTGCTTGTAAAAAGTCCTTGTATGCTTGTGTGGTATGAGATACTTTTGGAGCATAAATATTTTCTACTCGATAGGCAGCAAGAACCTCGTCTAAACCACCAACATGATCAGCATCTGGATGGGTTGCAATCATCACCTCAATGTCGTCTACTTTTTGCTTTTTGAGATACTTAACAACATCGTCTCCTTTTGCTTTGTTGCCAGCATCGATTATGATGTCGTTACCTTTTGGTGTTTTGATATATATTGCATCACCTTGTCCAATATCGATGTAATGGACGACAAGATTTTTGCTTGCTGCAGAAACATGAGTTGCTAACTAAAGACAAAAGAAAAATTTTTAATTTTTTCATAGATTCTCCTCCTCTAAGATAATACACCACTATTTTCCTAGTATTTCCTACCTATTCATGGAAATTTTTTCAAGCAAGGTCAGAAAACAGGTTGCCCTCTAATCTGAAAACAATTTTTCGAAGAACATTGATCATGAAACATCAATTTTGTTAGCACAAAATGTCATTTTTAACTTCTTTCACCGAACCTACTGCCTTACAGACTATGAGCAGACCCTTCGGGCGATCCCAATAGATATAGTTGAATCAATCATCTTATAGGGACTTGATACTCCAAAAACCGTTGCATAATAACAAAACGTTTTTTTGGAGAAAACAGGAGGATTTTGGGATTATATGCCGAATAAGATTTTTCAAGTCAAAACGGGAGAGGAGGAATGAGTATGAAAAATTTGAAAATGATTGTCGTTGCATTGGTAGCTGCGTTGTTGGTCCCTTCTTCTACATTTGCAAGCAGCATAGAACCATTGAGTTCCGGATGGGATTACTTAGGAGAAGAAACCCTTTATTCTTATGGTGCTGAAAGTCATGTGTATGCCTCTACTGGCGGAGATTATAAGATTTGTCGGGATAGATACGTGGGTCCAGATAGTGATTTAAAAGTTGAATTATGGGAGTACGATCCTACAAGTTATAATGACTATGTAGGAACAAGATATCTAAAACCAGGCGAATGTGGGTATTTCTGGGGTATTGGTAACTTTGTTGATGGAGGAAATGAAGCGGAATTTTTTGCGAAATCAAGGACTAGCAGTGATATGCATTTAATCTTTTATGATTAATTAACAACTGAATGAAAAAAAGACCTGGTCCTTGGTCTGGTTGGCTCATAGCAATAAAATCGGCATTTCAAGGGCGGTCGACTCACCCTTCATGACTCTGGAGAGAAGAGGGGTGAGATCTTCATGCACTTTATCTCTTCTGTTTATCTGCCAAAAAACACGCACTATACTTTTCAAAGGTTGTTCCCCATAACGATGGATATTTTTTCTTGTTGAATAAAGAACGTACGCTCTATATAAAAAGCCTGAGTAAATTGAAACCCGATTAATTATATGAAGAGTGGAAATTGATTTTAGAAGCATTAGCGGTAGGGATTTCACCCAATGATAAACGTGATTTATTTTAAACATCTTATCTATCTTTTTTGCCGTTTTATTTCATTACTACTTTATGAATATTTTCCACTTTCACCCTATACCCTTGTACATTTCGAATTCATAGGACGAATCATACTATTAATAGTGAAGGAAATTCGTTTATTTAAAATGAAACTCCTTCAAAATTATTATAGAAATGAGGTAAACCTATGAAGTGGGAAAAACGCAAAAACCTCTGTCAGGAATTTGCCAGGATTCTTGGGGGAATGGGTAGTGTAGATGAAAATGATGTTTGTCTTGTGCAAAAGTTCAGAAACATAGATTTTACAATTCTTGGACGCCCAACGAAATCTCCATTGGTCATTCCGCAATTTTTTACTTTTGAAGATGTCGATAGTAGAGGAAGAGCTTTGAATTTAGGTGAAACAGTGCTATTACAAGAAGAAGTCAATCCCTTATTAACTGAACTTAGAAAACGAGATATTATTGTAACAGCAGTTCATAACCATTGGTTATTCGAAGAACCACGGGCTATGTATATGCACTTTGAATCAGTTGAACCGCCATTGGATTTTGCTAGGAAAGTAAGAGAAGCATTTAAAGTTTTGAGAGCATAAGCGATCGGCAGAACTAGATAAAGTTCAGAACAGAAGATATTCATATTTCTAATATTGTGCCCACCTGATGGTGGGTATTTTTTCTTGTTGTATAAAGAACGTACGTTCCCATATAATAAGTTCAAAAAGGAGCTTTATGAAATGAACGACATTGAACGAAAAGTCTTTCGAATTATATTCAATAACACAATTTCTCATCAGCCCGTAACACTGAAGCAACTTAAAATCAAAACTGGCCGGAATGAAAAAGAGCTGCGGCAGATCATAAAAAGCCTTATCGCTCAAAACAGGATTAAATGGGACAAAGAAAAGAATAAATGGATTGTGTACATGGAGGATGGATTTATTGTTTGACTAGTTTGTGAAGGATACGAATTTTATTAGGTTTGTGGATGTAAGAAAAAAATAAAAAAAGATCCGTTTGACGTTTTTTGAAAAAAGATGTTGGAATACACCCCAACATCTTCTTTATTGCTTTCGTAATTTTCTCATCAACTATAGAACAACAACACAAAAAATCAATTAAATTACGTATAAACGTACCGTATTCATCTTTGTTCGTATGTATGAATGGGGCTATAAATGGTAATAGGAAACGGTCGAAAATTCTTTTATTTGTTTCCAGGAGCCGGTTGGTCTACTCCCTTTATTCGATGCCTATGTCCATCATCAACAGAAGTATAGAAATCATAATAATGAACATGCATTCCATTTCCTACTGAGATAGCTGGACCAGACCAAGCACGATAATGATGGGTGTGCCCATCCTCAAATAACACATATCCTTCTGTATAATGAATATGATTTCCTTCTTCAGTGATTGTAGGGGGATACGTAACATCTAAACATTGATGAACGTGTCCGCCTTCAATTGAGGTGTAGTCAACAGACCCATGTGTATGTTGGGGGACAAATCCTTTAACAAAATCATCTTTCCCTACATTTTGCTTCATCGAAGTTCCTCCTTATATTTTATGTAACTGTAATAACCTAATTACCTTGGTTTTCTTAACATTAATAAAAGAAAAATCACCAAAATATCGGCGTTATGACAGGGAACTCAAGGATATTTCCTTTCATTATTCTACTCTTAGAAAAGATATAGAAAAGATAAAATATATTGTCCATTTTTTATGTCCTTAAAACATAAAGCCATTATACGTTGTTTATATTAAACACACACATAACATACTCTTGCTGCCAATTAGGTAAAAACCGGATTCCTGAGAAAATTCGGCTTTCTAGTTAAGTTGAGTTACTAATATAGAAAGAAATTTTTTACTATGAAATTCTTTTATTCTTTAATTCGTGGTTTAGTGGGATCACAGTTTGGCATATTAAGATTCGATGACTCAGCTAACTTCATTAGATAATAACATTCTTCACGAATCATATGATCTGCTATTAAAGGGGCGAATGTGCCTAATGCTTGGTAACTTAGCTCAAGTTCTTCTATTTCTTGTAAAAAGTTCTGAAATAATTTGATTTCCAACTGGGTGTCTGAATTCATTTTCATCAAAGCAGGAAACGTAGTTAAATTGGTTCTGAAATATCCTGCCATTTCTACTGCTTTCAAGTAAAAATCTTCAAAATGCTTCGTAAATGAATCACTTTTCTCCCTTAATCTTTTTTCAACACTGTCTAATTTTGAGGAAATCGCTTCTGAATGACCAGAAGCATCTAAAATGTAGTTCATGATAAACAGGAGGAACTTGCCCAGTTTTTAAATGTTTTAAAATTCTTAAATACTCTTCTAATTCATTTACCATATGATTAATAAAAGTAGGTGAAAGGTGAATTTTTATTTTTCCGATAAGGTGTTTTCTTAGTAATTCTAGCTTTAATTCTCGAAATTTAAAAACCTCTGCTTCAGCTTTGGCTGATAATTGTATAGGATCTTCAGTTTTTGCTTGATCCAGAAGTGTATCAAATACTCGAATAAATGTTGAAGCCGTTTCTATCTCTTCTTTTTGAACTGGTGATAAAGATTCATGAATAAATCTAGAATGATCGCCTAATATTTGAAGCCAAAAACGATGTTCAAATCTTGCTTTCATGTCAAAAACATCATTCATGCACTGCCTCCTTATGAAAATCCCCATACTATTTAATACCAAATTCTATTTATGGTTTATTGATAGCCATCCTGTAGAGTTTCATTCTTGGTATGCATTAAATACTTAATGCTAAGACCTATTGCCATGTAGGAGATGGAATCGGCCTGTCGAACGTATAATTTTGAATAACTAAATCTAATCGTTGGGTTCAAGGATTATTAAATAAGAACAGATAGAAAACCTTTATAAAAGATATACCCTTTTTTGTGTTATACCCATACATGATTGATTATTCAACTCGTACATTAGAGGATGCTTTACCGGTCAAACTTGCTTCAAACATATCTATAATAAATAGGAATCGTTCGGCTTCACGGAAAACGTGATCAGCGAGCAATGGATGGATATTACTTTTAATTCTGCATGCTTCAATCAAATCTCTTGCTGTTTTCTTAAAATTACGCAAAGACACAACTGATACACGATTCTGGTCAAGGAATTGGTCTAAAATTGGCGCAGTTTCTGATTGAGGACGCATGGAATCTAAATCAATTGCTTGATAAAGAAGTTGGTCAAAGTCATGACTAAAGTCCCTAGCTTGTTCGACTAATTTTCTTTCAGAAGGATCTAGAAGATGACCGATAAATTTGGCATGGTCTGCCATAATTTTTAAAAAGAATACATTTTCTTTAATGATTGCTGTTGGTAAAGGCACTAGTTTACCCTCATTTAATTCTTTTAATCGATTCGCAAAATACGCTGCTTCGCGGCTAGTATGGTCAATTAATAACGCATAGTTATTAGATCTAACTTTACATTGCAAAGTGAGTCCAAGTACTTTTCGTTTATAGGCATAAATAGATACAGCGGCTTGGTAAACCTGGTTATTAAATTGAACAATTTGCTGAGGATCAGAGTTTATAGAAAATCTACTAAGTTGCTCTTCAATTCTTTCAAATAAAGGAATAAATTGCTTTGCTTCTTGAATAAGTTGTTCATCATCGTAATTAAATCCTAAGCTTAAAAATAAAGCATGTTCCTTCATGATCCTTGACCAAAAACGTATCTCATCCAAAGATCGCGATACAAATGAATTAGTCATATTCCCACCCCTTTAATTTTTAACCGTTTAATTTATATTCACTTTGAAAAATGAATATGTGATATTTATGTACAGATATATAAATCCTTGTCTATTTTGAAATTAGATTGCTCTATACTTATTAGAGATTCTTTTTTACTTCTCATGCATACCATTTATTAAAAGAACCGTTTCAACGATATAACATAAAATTTTGCTTGTAATATTAAAGGATTTTTAATACATGAGGGACCATCAATAATTTTGTGTAAATACCAGAAATCCGTTTCTTAATAGATAGCTGGTTATTCTTTCGATTTGAACATAGCTGCGAGCTCAGCACGAGCTTGATCAAAACCAATATGACAACGTGTGGTTGTAATCATCAAACTGTGACACCAGGAATCGTTCCATTGCTTCTTCATTAGGGAATTGTTCTTTCCGTTTTGTATATTTCTTGATCTGTTTATTAAACGACTCAATTAAATTCGTTGAATAAATGCTTTTCCAAATAGATTTAGGAAAGCTGTAGAACGTGAAGATATAATGATTTTCACTGAGTGACTTCGTCACTTTTGGATACGCTGATTGCCATTTGGTACAGAATTCTTTCAATGCTTCTCGTCCTGCTTCTGCACTTTCAGCACGATAAATTGATTTGAAGTCATAACAAATTTTCGGACGGTCATTTACACGTACCTTATGGGCAATATTACGGGCTAAATGAACACAGCACGTTTGATAATTGGCATCTGGATACACACTAAAAATACTATCTGTAATACCTTTTAAGCCGTCCGAAATAAAGAGCAGGATTTCTTCTACACCACGGTCTTTCAAATCGAGCAGAAGTTCTTTCCACACATATTAAAAAAGGTTCCTCCGATATAGGAGAAACCTTGTCATATCAACGTTTATGTATAAGCTTCCAAGCGGGCTCGAACCGCTGACCTCTTCCTTACCATGGAGATAATGGTACAAGGCAGCAATATTCGACTTTATGACAAACCCTTATATATCAATGTTTTACAGATTGCCATTAGGCTACTTCATGACACTTAAAATCAATTTCTGGTCAGTTTGGTCAGTTGTTTAGTCAGTTTGGTCGGTTACCATACCTACTATTTAAAAGGTGTGGAAAAATGGATTATAAAAAATTAGATCTCGAATGGAGATTGTTGGTCTTGCACGCATTGGAAATAGGAATCAAGCCGGATGAAATCAAGGAATTCTTTAAGAAATATGAGATAAAAAAGAGAAATAGATGAACCGTTGAATATGTAGAAATAACCTTTAGAGCTCAGTTAGCATATGAGTTTTCTAAAAAATACCGTGCTTTAAGTTGTCAAAAATCTGAAAATTCCTTCAATGTGACTTCCCATTCTATAATGCTTGAAAAGATAGATAAAAAGATTAATGTTAGCAAAGAATTGTTTGTTTTACATCATAAAGAAAATTATAATAATCAATTCCCTTTTGTGGGTTGCTGTTGAATTGTTTTCAATGGATATGCTATCAAAATTCTATAAAAATATGCTAAACAATGATAAAAAAGTAATGTCAATTTGGGAAATGAGTGGAAAAAATGTTACTAGTATGTTACTTTGGTAAATGTGAGAATAGAATTTGGAGGGTTTAATTTTGAAGAAACTTTTTGTTGCTGGGATTGTAGCTTGTTTAACTCTTTCTATTAATATTGAGTTTCCTCAATCTACAAAGGCAGCTAGTGAAAACAAGTTAAAGGCAGACATTAGCAATGACGAACAGAAATGGTTAGAAGGATTAGGTTTTACCTCGGACGAAATTGTAAATATGTCTAAAGAAGATTTAGAACATACTTCTAAACGATTCAAAGGAAAAAAAGGGAAAATCATTGCAAAACAAGAAGAGTATTTTAAAGTTGATAACTACATCGATGAAAACGGAAAACAGCAAAAAAAAATGATAAAGTCAACAAAAGATGAAGCACTTAAAGAAGTTGAAAAATTAAAAAAACAGAAAGAAAATAAACATGGTTTAATAAATTTTAACAATGCTAGTGCGGCCTCAGATACTGAAAATGACGGGTGGATTACACAAACTACAACTGTATCTGATATTGGTTCTACATATCTCGCAAAAACATCCTATAAGTGGTTATCTAATCCTGATATTGGATTTTCTGATACTATAGCAATCACACATGGAGACAATGTAGATAAAATTGCTGGTTCAGAATATGCAAGACATTGGTATAAAGATGGTATAGGGACTCATTATTTACCAGCTGATTATAGTGCTGACACAAAGAATTATTATGGGTATGCAGACAAGTTTGACCTTAAAAAAGTGGGTACTAATCATCCACCTTATGATCATCAAGGATATTTTTACTTTGAATTTAATAGAGATAAAACTAGTGATAATACGGCTGATTTATATGGTCACTATGCTCATGCTTTAACATCACCTTATTACTCTGTTTCACTTTCTCTTGGTGCTATTTCTCTATCAGGAAGTGCAGCATCGAATGCAACAGATACTCATGTTGATTGGACTTACTAGTAAATAAAAAATGGCCCATTTTGTATAATGGACCATTTTTTATTATTTTTTTAAATTAGGTATTATTTGGTCGTCTATAGCATCATCTATATCTTCTAATTTCCCTTCTATGTTTGTAAATAAAAGCTCATATTTATTTAGTTGTTTGTTTTGTTGATAAATTACTACTAGCATTACTAAATTAATTATTAAAATAAGTGATAAAAGTATGTTGATTTTTTTCAAAGTTTCACTCCTAAATTATTGATCCAATAAAAAAAGTTATTTACATACATAATATCAAAAAATAGAGAAGAATTTTAGAGAGTAAGGAAACTTTTTTGTTACTTCATTGTTGTGCCGGGCAAATATCACAATTTTTCCACTGTCTTTGAAAGCTCTACGTATTCCATCAAACTTAAAATCACTTCACTTACTATATTTGTAAGTAATTTTTGATCTCTACCCAATTAATTTGATGAGATAAGTTATGGAAGGAAAAGCCCCTCTAAGATCATACATATCTCGAAGGTTATACCTGCCTAACTAGCGGGTGTTTTTTCTTATTGAATATAGAACACACGTTCCTATATAATTACCCTTAAAAGGAGGAATTACAATGAAATCAAATATGTTAACGCCGGGATCTAACATGAGGTGGGAGTCTTCAAGAATGATGCTGCCAGAACACCGTGAAGCGCTGCTGGCCCGTAAAAAGGAACAAATGAAGGTCGAAAAGCCGGAGCTGGATGAGCAACAGATTGAGAATATGGAGACCCTAATCTCTGAATCAATGGAGTTTGTTTTTCCGTTACTGTTTAAAGTGTATGATGATGGACATTTTCGTGAAGTCGCAGGGCTTGTGGAATACATAAACGAACGAACAAAACATCTGCATGTTGTGGATAGTAAAGATGATACGAATTTTATTAGGTTTGAGGATATTGTGGATTTAAAAAAGAATTAGTATGTACCGGAGAGAATTAATCTCTCCATAATGACAGCAAAATAATAGGTTTAGTGTTTGACCCATTTTTGTTCCATTAACGTTGGTTTAATTTCAGTTGAAGATTCATTTTTATTTGAGGATTTGTTTTCAGTTGAAGATTCTTTTTCAGTTGAAGAGGTAGGGGATCTATCTTCTTCATAATGTTCGCTCATGGTTTTTATCACTCCAATTTCTCAACTTTTTTATTTACTCAAAAAATATATTTTTCCTTTTTTTCAAACATATTAATAATCATATTCTGAGTAAGGTCCAAGTGCTTGTGCATATTCGCTAAGTATTATAAAAAGGCATAAAACTACAAGAATCGGCGCCAGGGGTATGTTGTGTACATTTTGAACCCCCCTCCAATCGGAAGGGTAATTCAATGGAACTTGTTTTTCCGTTACAGTTTATTGTGTATGATGATGGACATTTTCGTGATGTTACAGGGCTTGTGGAATACATAAGCGGGCGAACAAAACAGCTTCATGTTGTGGATAACAAGGGGGATACAAATCTGGTCAAATTTATAGATATTGTGGATGTACGGAAAAAATAAAAATCCTTTCCGCTTGGAAAGGGTTTATTAAAGAAGAATGGCATATTACCGTAAGATCCCAGCAAAAAATAAAAAAGGATATACTTACTCATTTACCATTGAACTCGGTAGAGATCCAATCACAAAGAAAAGAAAACAAATCACCAGAAGAGGATTCGCAACAAAAAGAGAAGCAGAGAAAGTAGCCAATGAAATTGAAAACCAAATCAACAAGGATACTTATATTGTTGACAGCAAAATGACTCTTAAGGAATACCTTAACAAATGGTTAGATTTAGCCGCAAAACGAAAAGTAAGAGATACGACGTTTACCAATTATAAGAGAGCAATTGATTATCGAGTCATTCCGGTTCTTGGCCATTTTCAATTAAGCGAACTAAAAAGTACTCATTACGAACAATTCATTAATTCATTATTACAAGATGGGTTATCCGATCGATACATCGAATACATTTACACGGTACTTTATGGTGCTCTTGAAAAAGCAGTTGATTGGGAGCTAATTATAAAAAACCCATTAAAGAAAGTCGATATTCCCCGAGGTAGAAGAAGAAAAACAATTACATGGTCACGTGAAGAATTAAATCGATTCCTGGGTCATGCTAAATTTGGTGATATTACCTACTATATGGCTTTTAAATTGGATGCCTACACTGGATTAAGACGCGGGGAATTATTAGGGCTTAAATGGTCTGATGTAGATTTCTCGGAAAATAGAATAAACGTATCCAGATCACTAATATACGACAAACAAGGATTTCGTTTCGGTCCTGTGAAAACGGAAAAGTCTGAACGTAGCGTAAAAGTAGATAAAAAAGTTATGGAGGAATTGCGTTCTTATAAAGCGAAGCAATCGGAATTAAAGATAGCAATACGATCGGAGTATGACGATCAAAATTTAATTTTTGCTCGGAAAGATGGACCGCCAATCTATTTCCGAACTTTCACTACTATCTTTAATCGAATAATTAAAGAAGCAAATGTGCCAAAAATCCGTGTTCACGATATTAGGCACACTCATGCTACTCTAATGTTAGAAGCTGGCGCAAGCCTAAAAGATGTACAAGAAAGACTTGGTCATACAAGCATTCAAATGACAGGTGACATTTATGCTCACGTTACACCTGTTATGCAGGAAAAAAGCAGCCAAGCGTTTAGCGATTATTTAGAAGAGAAAAGTTAAAAAACTCTAAAAATCACTTAATTTCCCCCGAATGTGGTCAAAATGTGGTCAATTCATCATTTTGACCGTTAAAAACCCTATGATTTAAGGGTTAATCTCGCTACACACTCCACATGCATCGTATGTGGAAACATATCCACAGGCTGAACCTCTTGAGTCTCATACCCACCGTCTTCCAGCACTCTCAAGTCTCTTGCTAGGGTTCCTGGGTTGCATGATACGTAGACGACGCGTTTCGGCTTCATGTCCAGAATCGTTCTGAGCAAGGCTTCGTCACAGCCTTTACGCGGGGGATCAACAACAATGGTGTCTGCCTTGATTCCTTGTTCGTACCAGTTTGGGATGACAGCCTCTGCTTCGCCCGCTGCAAATTCAGCATTTGTGATGTTGTTCAGCTCGGCGTTTCGTTTGGCGTCTTCTATCGCTTCCGGTACGATTTCAACGCCATAGACTTTTTCCGCTTTTTTGGCGAGAAATAAAGAAATCGTGCCGATTCCGCAGTATGCGTCAATTACGGTTTCTTTTCCCGTTAGCTCGGCGTATTCCAGAGCTTTGTCGTAAAGAACCTTTGTTTGTTCCGGATTGACCTGATAGAAGGACCTGGCAGAGATCGCAAACCTGATGTCGCCTATCGTGTCATAAATATATTCTTCTCCCCAAAGCACGTTGGTTTCGTCGCCGAATATGACGTTCGTACGTTTCGGGTTTACATTTTGGACGATCGATTTTACTGCAGGGAATCGTTCAATGATTTTTTCTAAAATAGCTTTCTTATGAGGAAAATCATTTGTTTTTGTAATAAAGACGATCATCATTTCTCCGGTGTTTACGCCGTAACGGACCATAATGTGGCGGAACCAGCCCTTATGCCGCGCTTCTTCGTATGCCCTTAGTCCAAATTGATTACAGATGTCCTTGATGGCTTGTACCGCTTGATCGTTTTTCTCGTGCTGGATCAAGCAGGCGTCCATGTTAATGATTTCGTGAGTACGCTGCTGATAAAAGCCGGCGATTAGCGCGCCTTCTCTTTCACCTAGCGGGACCTGGGCCTTATTGCGGTATCGCCACGGCTCGTCCATCCCAAGCGTTGGATGGACAGTGACACGGCTCATATCAAGCTTGCCGATTCGTTCTAAAACATCTCTAACCTGCTTTTCTTTAAAGGCTAACTGGCCGGCGTAAGTCAAATGCTGGAGCTGGCAGCCGCCGCATTGCTTGTAGACTGGGCAAGGCGCTTCTTGCCGATGAAGGCTTTTTTCCTTTATCTCCATCAGCCTTCCGAAGGCATAGCCTTTTTTTACACGCGTGATTTTAATTTGTGCTTTTTCGTCTGGAAGAGCATTTGGTACGAAAATAGGGAAGCCGTCTATTTTCGCAACCCCCGCCCCTTCATGAGTCAAATCCACAAATTGCACGTCCATATATTCATTTTTCTCAACCGGGGGATTTGTTTTCATTGCATTCACGTCCAATTTTTAATCGTCTAGCTGTTCTGCTTTTTCCTTTGGCATGATCACACGAATATGGCGATACAGGTTTTCGAATTCGCCTGGTAAAAGCCCGCCATACTCGCCGTCTAGATTAAGCTGCATTTTATCTTCCACGAAAACCTTTACACGATTCGCCTTCGTGTATATGACTTGCTGGTCATTAATATGCTCTCCGCGAAGCACCATGCTTGCGACACGGATAAATTCGGGCAAATTTGTCTTTTTTAGGATCATCAAATCAAACATGCCGTCATTTAAGCTGGAATCTGGCGCGAGCTTTTCAAAGCCACCGACTGAATTCGTCAGCGTCACTAAGAAAAGCATGATTTCTCCTTGAAAAAGCTTTCCATCATATTCGATTTCTACCTTTGTCGGCCTGATGGAAGGGAGCATTTCAATCCCCTTTAAATAATATGCAAGGTGCCCAAGCCTCGTTTTCAGCTTGCTTGGCACTTCATAGGTTAACTCAGTCAGCCGGCCGCCGCCTGCGATATTAATAAAATATTGTTCATTGACAAGCCCGATATCAATAGCTCGTGTTTCTCCGTTTAGCACCGTATCCGCAGCCTTTAAAATATCCTCTCTCGGAATGCCGAGTGCCCTGGCAAAATCATTTGTCGTGCCTACAGGAATAATCCCAAGTGTCGGACGATGTTCCAATGGAGCAATCCCATTGACAACTTCATTAATCGTTCCGTCTCCACCTGCAGCAACAATCAGGTCATATTCACGTAAAGCGGCGTCCCTTGCAGCTTGTGTTGCATCGCCTGCACATGTAGTCGCGTGAGTGGAGGTTTCATAGCCCGCCTGTTCAAACTTTATCAGAACGTCCGCCAATTGCCTTTTAAACATCTCCCGCCCTGAGGTTGGGTTATATATTATACGTGCACGTTTCATTCTCATCATCCTATACACAAAGTCCGTTCTCCGTAACAACCTTTAATTATACTATGAGTTGCAAAATACGCAAATATGGAACATTCATTTCATGGAAATGAATAACCCTCCTTGAAAAAATAGGAGGGTGCTAAGTCACGTGACTTTATTGGAAAACAGCGTAAGCCTTTCTTTCGTCCCGGTATTCGGCTGCGGTGTGAAAATGGTTAAAAACATATTTTTTTCCTCTGCCAGCAGCAAGTTGGTATAATCCATTTTTAGATTTCCCAGCTTCGGATGGTTCATTTCTTTGTTCCCTTCAGGGATGCTGAACACTTCATGTCTTGGCCACCATTCCTGAAACTCGCTGCTTGTTGCAAGGAGCTGTGTCACCAATTCGTTGTACCACGGGTCATCTGTATATTTTGCGTAAAAGCTTCTGAATTGTCCAAGCAACCCGCTGGCCATATACTCCCAATTCACAAATAATTTCCGATAATCATCACGGGTAAACATTCTCCAAATTATATTTCTTTCAAATTCATTCATATCGTAGGAATATCCAAATACCTCGGCTGCCATTTCATTCCACGCCGCTATATTCCAACGGTTTCCAATAATATAAGCAGGACAAGGGTGCAGTTCGTCGAGAATGAGCTGTAGCGCTGATGATATAGTATCTCCATTTTCCTTTTGCTCTAACACAGAATCGGAAGGAAGCCATTGGTTAGCTAATAAAAACAAATAACTTTTTTCGTCTTTATCCAGTTTCAGTGTCCGCGACAAGCTTTCCAACACTTGTTCAGAGACACGAATGGGACGGCCTTGCTCCAAGTTGGTATACCAGGCTAATGAAATGCCGGACAGTGCAGCAACCTCTTCCCTGCGTAAACCAGGGGTGCGCCTTCGCGTCGAGTCATTTTTCAAACGGCGCTTCTTCAGGAGAAATCCGCATTCTCCTAGTCCGCAAGAAATCTCCAAGCTCTTTATGCTTACTTGAATCTTGCATAGAAAAATCCAGCCCCTTCCTATTACTAGGATATATCCTACGATAAAAACTAGTATGATACGTATTCGTACGATAAACTCGCTCCTCACTATTATACAAAAAAACATATAAGATAAACATATTCCAAGCGTAAAAGGAGGCACAGCCCAATAACTATGAAAAAAACTGAAGATAAAGTCTTTCTTGTGACAGGTTCGACTGACGGCATCGGAAAACATACGGCACTTTCTCTCGCAAATATGGGAGCTACAGTTCTTTTGCATGGCAGAAATCCTGATAAATGCGTAACCGTGATGGAGCAAATTTCTAAGCGCACGGGCAACGAAAAGCTGCATTATTATGTGGCTGATTTCACATCCCTCTCCGACGTTCGCCATTTAGCAGAAGAGGTTAACGATAGAGAGGGACAGCTTGATGTATTAATTAACAATGCGGGCATAGGATCCGGCAAACTTAGCGATAAGCGAAGGCCGCTAAGTGAAGATGGACATGAACTCCGATTTGCGGTGAATTACTTGGCGCCATTTATGCTGACAAATTTGCTTCTTCCGCTTTTGCATACTTCTGCTCCTGCAAAAATTGTCAACGTGGCTTCTATCGGGCAGAGACCAATCGATTTTAACAACCTAATGCTGGAGCGGGGCTATGATCCTTTCGATGCGTATAAACAAAGCAAGCTGGCACTTATTATGCTTACATTTGAACTTGCGAATCAACTGGATCCTGAAAGGATAACCGTCAATTGTATTCACCCAGGGTCATTATTAAATACCAAAATGGTTCGCGAAAGTATCCCCATAGGTTTTGGCAGTGCAAAATCCGGAGCAGATAACGTTGTCCATTTAGCCGTGTCGGAAACTCTCGACAAAGTGACCGGCCGATATTTTGATAAAAAAAGTGAGTCTCAGGTCGATCCTCAAGCTTATAACAACGAAGCGCGCAAAAAATTATGGCACATTAGCGAAGAGCTCACGGAAACTTATTCCCCCAGCTAGAGGTATAAATTTTTTTGGAGTGTGATTATTTTGGCAAACAAAGGATATGTCTTTATTACAGGTGCGACCGGTGGAATCGGTTCAGCCATTGTAAAAAAATTAACGGAACTAGGTTACACCGTATTAGCCGGGGTTAGAAGCAAGGAGCAGGGCAAACGGCTAAAAAAAGAAATTTCGCCAAATATTGTTCCGATTGAAATGGATATAACGGTTCCCTCATCGGTTGAAACAGCTTCGCTTGAAGTCGGCAAGTTTCTCGGGAACAATGGAATTGACGGGTTAATTAATAATGCAGGCTGTATTATACAAGGACCTTTGGAGCTGCTTTCGTTGGATGAAATTAAATATCAGTTTGACGTCAATGTGTTCGGTCAAATTGCCGTCACGCAGGCACTTCTTCCTTTTCTTCGCAAAAATAGCGGCAGGGTAATCAACATTGGAGCAGTGACTGGAAAAACTGCTATGCCATTCATTGGCGCTCTGTCAGCCTCCAAGCATGCGATGGAGGCACTAACAGATGCACTTCGGGTCGAATTAAAGCCTTGGAATATCCACGTCACAATGATCCAGCCGGCTGCAATCGATACGTCTATTTTTGAAAAAGCCAATGCTACTTCAGATCGGTCCCTTCAGCAAGTCCCATCCGAAAAGCTTGCTCTGTATGAATCAGCCCTGGCAGCATACCATTCAACAATAGCCAAACAGCCTGTTTCTCCTACGGATGTTGTTGTAAAAGCCGTAACTGAATCACTATCCGCTAAGACGCCGAAAACCCGTTATGCTGTCGGAAGAGGCGCCCGGCTTGTTGTCACAATAAGCCATTTACCTGATCGGCTGCGCGACAGGCTTTTAATGAGCTCGCTCGGATTAACAAAGGTTTCCAACCCGAAACAAGCACACGATTTTAACTAAAATTGTTGGTAACCGGAACTTCTTCATAAGTTAAAGCCTGTCCAATTTATTTTGGAACAGGCTTTTATTTATTGTGAAGATGATATGTATATCGTAAATTCATACATTTCGTGCTGCTTTTTTGGGTTTATGCGCCTGTTCTGGCTACTTATGTGCTTCTTCCACTACTTATGTGCTTCTTCCGCTTTTTATGTGCCTCTCCCATCATTTATGTGCCTCTTCAATTTATCGAAAAAAAAGAGCGGCTCAGAAATTCTGAACCACCCACTACAACATTATTAAGCTTCTTTAACTGCTTCAACCGCTGTTTTTTTCTTTCTTCTTCTTGGCTTAGTTAAAATTTCATATACAATAGGCACGACAATCAAGGTTAAAAGTGTCGAACTCGTTAATCCGCCGATAACTGTGACTCCAAGGCCTTTTGAGATAAATCCGCTGCTTTCAAATCCGAAAGCAAGTGGGAGTAACGCGCCAATTGTTGCAATAGCGGTCATCAAGATTGGGCGCAAACGGGTTGTTCCTGCTTCGAGCAGTGCTTCTCTTGTTGTGAGCCCTTCTTTTTCCTTATGAATTACACGGTCGATCAACACAATTGCGTTAGTTACTACAATTCCGATCAGCATCAGCATACCGATCATTGTGTTCAAGCTGATCGTCTCTCCTGCAATCAATAGAGCGACTAACGCGCCGATGACTGTAAATGGAAGAGAGAACAGAATCGCAAATGGTGCACGTCCGCCGCCAAAGGTAATAACAAGAACAAGGTAGACGATTGCAATCGCGGCAAGCATCGCAATGCCAAGCTGCGAGAATGATTCGTTAATATCTGCAGAAACACCTGCTGTTTCCACACTGACATTTGATGGTACGTCCAGCTTATCTACCTCTTTTTGTACTTCTTGTGACGTAGTAGCAACATCATCAACAGTAAGCTCGCCGCTCACCTGTGCGTAAAGTTTTCCATCTTGTCTGGATACTGTATCTGACGTCGTACCTTCGTTTACCTTGGCAACATCACCGATTCTCACCTCTTGGCCAGTAGGACTCTGAATCGTCTTGTCTTCTAAATCTTGAACGTTGTCAAAGCTCTCTGTATCAGTTTGAACCTTCACATCATACGTATTGCCGTCACTTTCTACTTCTGTCAGAGCATCCTGGCTGCGTTCAGGCATTATAGCCATTGCGATTTGGCTCGCGGTAAGGCCTAGCTTGCTCAATTCTTCTTGGTTTGCAGCGAACGTATACTCTTTATAGGTTTCAGCCAGACTGCTATCAATGTTAGTCAGGTCCGAACGATCATTCATAATCTTTTCAATCTCAGATACAGTGCCTCTAATTTCATCCACGCTGTCTCCGTAAACATAGTAGGTCAACGCGTTGCTTGTGCCTCAACCGGACATATCCTGCATTGCCCACGTTCCGCTCTCTGTATCCTCTTGAAGCTCATTAATGACGTTTTCTTTTTCTTTTTCAAATTCAGGAGTATCTTTATCGTATTCTACGAAAAACAATGCACTGTTCGTATCTCCTGGATTCATTGGATTTTCTGATCCGAGAGAGTATTGAACCTGATTTACGTGTTCGCGATCCATTAAGAAGCCTTCTGCTTTTGTTGCTTCACTTTCCGCTTGCTCTCTAGTTTCACCCGGCTCCGGCTTATAGGTGATCATAGCGGTTTTTTCTTCTTCTGCCGGCAAGAAGCTCACGCCAATGAAAGGTGTAAGAAACAGGCTTCCCACTAGCATAAGAATGACAATACCAGAAACGATCCATTTATGGTTAAGCGACCAGTTTAAGATATTCCGATAGAAGCCTGCCAGTTTGCTAGGTTTATGCTCCTTCATTTGAGTTTGGCCAGCTAAATTTTTCTTAAAAAGCCTATGAGCCATTGAAGGTACGATTGTAATTGCAATCAACAATGATGCTAGCAAAGCAAATACGATGGTTAGCGCAAACGGCATAAATAATTCGCCAATTTGTCCTCTGACTAAGCCTAGCGGAAGGAATACCGCAATCGTAACAATGGTTGAGGATAAGATCGGCATAAACATTTCTTTTGTTGCCTCTTTTACAAGCTCTTTGCCTCTCAGTTTCTCTCCCTTTAATGCCATTCTTCGATAAATATTTTCAATAACGACGATGGAATCATCAACAACACGGCCAATCGCGACCGTCATTGCGCCAAGCGTCATGATGTTTAAGCTGATATCCATTTGATTGAGTACTAACAACGCAATCAACAGGGATAATGGAATAGAAACAATAGATATTAACGTAGATTTTATGTTTCGTAAGAAAAGCAAGATAATAATCACTGCAAACAATGCGCCGAAAGCAGCTTTACTAAGCATTGTACTTACAGAATCTTCAATCGGCAATGCTTGGTCAAACGTTGTGTCTACCTTTAATCCATCAATATCATCTTGAAAATTGTTCAATTCTTTTTTTACTGCTTCTGCGACTTGAACCGTATTCGCATCAGAAGATTTGATTACTTGAACCCCGATGCTTTCCTTGCCATTGGTTCTTGAAATTGATTCTGCTTCTCCAACTAATTCAATTTCAGCAAGTTCAGATAGCTTAACGGTTGGAAGCTCGGCGTTTTGCGCACCGGCACCTGACTGGGCTCCTCCTTGTGCACCTGCGCCTTGTCCTTGTCCGGCTGCACCTTGCCCTTGCTGTCCAGCTGCGCCCTGTCCTTGAGTACTAGGGGTAATTGGAATTTCGATGTTTTTAAAATCTTCAAGGCTCATGACATTTCCGTCAACAACAACAGACTCTTCGCTGTTGCCGAACGTGAAAAGTCCGAGCGGCATGCTAACGTTTGAGCCTTGGATAACATTTTTGACTGTATCTTCAGTCAGTCCGTTTTCTTCTAAAGCTTCTTGGTCATAGGTGAGCTTTACTTCTTTCACCTGCTGGCCTGAAATTTGCACGGAAGAAACACCGTCCAGCCCTTCAATTGCAGGAACGATCTCATCTTCCATTCGGTTAGTAAGATCCTCAAGAGACTCCTTTTCGCTTGAGATGCTCAACGCAAGAATAGGAAAAGCATTAAAGCTCATTTTTGAAATTGAAGGCTCTTCTGCTGTATCAGGCAACTCTACATTGGCAATTGCATCTGACGCTTCGTCCTGCGCTTCGTTCATATCCTTGTCAAAGTCATACTGAATCTGAACGTTGGACGCATTTTGCATAGAGGTTGAAGTAACTTTTTCAACACCGTTTAAATTTTTCAATGCATTTTCAATCGGTTCAGATACATTTTCCGCATTATCATCTGGAGTTGCACCAGGATTAATTGTCGTAACTGTAATGACAGGGGAAGTGATGCTTGGAATCATTTCTTGTTTCATGTTTGATCCCGCATATAACCCGGCTGCCGTGACGATAATAGTCATTAACAATACGGCAAATTTATTCTTCAATACAAAATTAATAATCGAATTCATTTTCTCCTCCTAAAAAATTTAGTATTGACTGACTGGTCATTTCTCACTAATAATAATCATATCTACTTTTCTCGTCAACAAATATATGGGAAAATAATAATAATTTAAACTAAATTTAAACTCTGAGGTGAGCACTTGAAAGAGAAGGAAATTATCATCATAGAAGCGGGGATAAAGCTCTTTGCAAAAAAGGGATTTTCTTCAACCACAATCCAAGAAATTGCTGAAGAGTGCGGTATTAGCAAGGGTTCATTTTATTTGCATTTCAAATCAAAGGAAGCTTTGCTTTTATCGACTTTTGAGTATTATTTAAACTTCAGCATGGAAAATTTAAATAAAATCAGGCTGAAGCACGATGATCCTCGAGAGGCATTTATAGAACAAACCGCTTATCAATTTAAAGAAATTTTTGACCATAGAGACTTTATTGTCATGATGATCCGTGAGCATACAATTCCGACTCGGAGATCTATGTCAGACTTTTTTCAAAGAGCAACAAAGTTTAGCAATGAATTTTATTTAAATGCCTTGTCTGATATTTATCGGTCAAAAATAGACGTTTTTAAATATGATTTGAACATGATTGTGCAAGGTATGATCACTTCCTATAAAAATCTTTTTCTATTCAGCAACATTACGCTTGATTTTACAAAGCTTGCTGAATTTATTCTCGAGCGCATGGATGATATTGTTGAGGGTCTTACACGATCAAATAAAGCCCCTGTTTTGACAGAACAAGCTGTATTTGACGGACTTTTCTTCCCGGCATCTTCGCAGGATCATATTCTTAAAGAAATCAAAAGGCTTTCAAGCGCGGAAAACATCATAGAGGACCACTTGATCACCCTGCAGGTGCTCGAAGAAGAAATGAAAAAGGATGAGCCAAGGAAACCGGTCTTGCAAGGAATGCTGGCAAATATCCAAGGAGACGAGGAATTTGATTCATTGGTACAATTAATCAAGGATGTCTATAAATTAGAATAATTAAGAAGCAGCTTTTCCATCCAAAAAAAGCGGTTCACGAAGATAACACTCTTCGCGAACCGCTTTTTCGTATCCTATCTTTTCTTTATTTCCTCTAAAAGCAATTTGTTAACCATTGGCGGGTTTGCTTGCCCTTTTGAAGCTTTCATAATTTGTCCGACGAGATAACCAATCGCACGGTCTTTCCCGTTTTTGAAGTCTTCAATCGATTGAGGGTTGTTGTCAAGCGCGTCCGTAACAAACTTTCTTAACTCGCCCTCATCAGAGATTTGGACAAGTCCTTTCTCTTTTACAATCGTTTCAGGATTTCCGCCATTTTCTATTAATTCTTTAAACACTTTTTTCGCAATTTTCGAAGAGATCGTTCCTTTTTCTATCAACTGAATCATCCCGGCCAAGCCCTCAGGCGTGAGCTTCACATCCTCGAGTTCCTTCTGGTTAGCATTCAGATACGCAGATACTTCACCCATAAGCCAGTTTGATGCTTGCTTGGCTTCAGCGCCCTTCTGTACTGTCTCCTCGAAGAAGTCCGACATTTCTTTTGTGAGAGTAAGAACCATTGCGTCATATGCAGGCAATCCAAGCTCATCAATGTAACGTTTCTGTCTTTCATCAGGCAGCTCCGGAATGCTGTTTCTAACTCTTTCTTTCCATTCCTCGTCAATATAAAGCTCGACTAAATCCGGTTCAGGGAAATAGCGATAATCATCAGAGCCTTCTTTAACCCTCATGAGAATTGTTTTTTTCGTAGACTCATCATAACGCCTTGTTTCCTGCAGAATGACCCCGCCGGAAAGAAGTACCTCAGCTTGTCTCTTTTCTTCGAACTCAAGGCCTTTTTGAACAAAGTTGAAGGAGTTTAAGTTTTTCAATTCCGTCTTTGTTCCGAATTTCTCTTGACCGATCGGGCGCAAGGAAATGTTGGCGTCACAGCGGAGTGAGCCTTCTTCCATCTTACAGTCAGAAACTCCTGTATATTGAATGATGGATTTTAATTTTTCCAGATATTTATACGCTTCTTCCGGCGTACGGATATCAGGCTCAGATACGATCTCTACAAGAGGTGTTCCTTGGCGGTTGAAATCAACTAAAGAGTATCCGTCACCAGTGTGAGTCAGCTTGCCGGCATCCTCCTCTAAATGAAGGCGGGTAATTCCAATTCGCTTCGTTTTGCCGTCCACTTCGATTTCAATCCATCCATTTTCGCCGATCGGCTTGTCAAATTGGGAGATTTGATATGCCTTCGGATTATCCGGATAAAAGTAGTTTTTGCGATCAAACTTTGTATCTGTGGCAATCTCGCAATTCAAAGCCATGGCAGCCTTCATTGCAAAATCTACTGCTTCTTTGTTCAAAACGGGAAGTACGCCAGGATAACCAAGGTCGATTACGCTTGTTTGCGAATTTGGTTCTGCACCAAAAGCTGTTGGTGCGCTTGAGAAAATTTTTGATTTTGTTTTTAATTCTACGTGGACTTCAAGTCCGATAACCGTTTCAAAATTCATGATTTCACCCCTTACAATTCAGGCTTTGCTTTATGATGGTCAGTTGCTTGTTCAAAGGCATGTGCTACTCGGTATACTGTTTTCTCATCAAAGTGCTTACCGATGATTTGCAGCCCAAGCGGCAAGCCGTTTGTAAATCCGCAAGGCACACTGATTCCAGGGACACCTGCCAAATTCACTGGGATCGTTAATATATCATTTGCGTACATCGTTAGCGGATCACTTGTTTTCTCTCCAATTTTGAAGGCTGGAGTAGGCGTTGTCGGGCCAATGATTACGTCATAATTTTCAAAAACGTCCTCAAAATCCTTTTTAATCAATGTCCGCACTTTTTGCGCTTTTTTATAGTAAGCGTCGTAGTAACCAGAGCTAAGCGCAAAGGTTCCAAGCATAATTCTCCGTTTCACTTCTTCGCCAAAGCCTTCGGAGCGGGTTTGCTTATAAAGTTCGATAAGGTTGTCCGCATTATCAGAACGGTAGCCGTACCGGATTCCGTCAAAACGGGCAAGATTGGCAGATGCTTCTGAAGAAGAAAGCAGATAATAGGTCGCCAAAGCATATTTACTGTGCGGAAGAGATACTTCTTCCCACGTGGCTCCAAGGCCTTCCAATACACGTAAAGCTTCTAAAACCGCTTGTTTTGCTTCTTCCCCTACACCTTCTCCAAGATATTCTTTCGGAACAGCTATTTTTAACCCTTTTACATCACCAGTAATTGAAGAAAGAAAATCAGGGACTTCTACATTAGCACTGGTGGAATCCATTTGGTCAACACCGGAAATGGATTGAAGAAGAAAAGCGTTATCTTCTACATTTCGGGTAATTGGTCCGATTTGATCTAGGGAAGAAGCAAATGCAACCAATCCGTACCTTGACACTCTTCCATAAGTTGGTTTTAAACCGACCACTCCGCAAAACGATGCGGGCTGGCGAATCGAACCGCCTGTGTCTGAGCCTAACGCGAATGGAACTTCGCCAGCAGCTACTGCGGCTGCTGAACCGCCGCTAGAACCTCCGGGAACCGTCTCAAGGTTCCATGGGTTTTTCGTCACCTTCACACCTGAATTCTCTGTGGAAGAGCCCATGGCGAATTCATCCATATTCAATTTCCCAATCGTAACGGCTTCCGCTTTTTTCAGATGCTCTACTACAGTTGCATCGTATATCGGGTCAAAGTTTTCTAGAATTTTACTCGCGCAGGTTGTTCGAAGATCCTTCGTTACGATGTTGTCTTTTACACCAATCGGCATCCCAAACAACAACCCCCGCTCGCTGCGGGAATCAATGGCTTCGTCCAGCTCTTTCGCCATAGCGCGCGCCTGTTCTTCATTCAATTCGAGGAAAGCTTGTACGCTTGACTCAACTTTTTCTATTCGTTTATAGGATTCGTCTACTAAATCAGAAACCTTTATTTCTTTTTTATGTAATAGCTCTTTTAATTCAGAAATCTTGTGGTCAAATAAATCCACTTAGGTTTCCCTCCTTTATTCCAAAATCGAAGGTACACGAATATAGCCGTCTTTTTGATCAGGAGCGTTTTTCGCAACTTCTTCAAACGAAAGCCCTTTATCCGGTTTATCTTCTCTCATGATATTTTTCATTTTTAAAACGTGAGTCGTCGGTTCGACGTGCTCTGTATCTACTTCGTTCAGCTCTTCTGCAAACGAAATAATGCTGTCTAACTGCTCAGTAAACATCTCCGCTTCCTCTTCTGTTATCGAAAGCCTTGCCAAATGAGCAACATGCTTAACTTCTTCTATTGAAATTCTAGACATTATAATCCACCTCCGCCTATTCTATCTGTAGCCATATAATATAGATCATATCAAAATTCAACCCTCTAAATCAACAAAGGGGCGACTTTCGGAAATTAGCTGTACCACTTGTCTGGCTCTTTTCTATTTTACATGAAATTGATTAGAAAATAGACATAGGGTAATATTCAGAATAGTTTTACTTTTTGTTATTTAAGAAAACGCTTTCATCATTGCTGTTAAACCAATTACTGCTATTTGGACTTTACTGCGGTTATGTTTCATACTGTTGATTGGCGGGGATATATTTGTTAGTTTAAGTTACCTACGTGTATTTTGCAGAAAATACTTGCAATACGTAGAAATAATATAAGAGGAGAGATTATTACGTGGATATTTGGGTTTTTATTTCCTTGGCAATTTATTTTATTGCCATGCTTTTAATAGGCTGGTACGCCTATCGAAAGACTTCAGATTTAAATGATTATATGCTAGGCGGAAGAGGCCTTGGCCCTGCTGTTACCGCTCTGTCTGCCGGCGCGTCTGATATGAGTGGATGGATGCTGATGGGGCTTCCGGGAGCTATGTATGCTACTGGTCTCGCCAGCGCTTGGCTTGCTATAGGGTTGACAGCTGGTGCATATGTTAATTATTTAGTTATCGCACCCAGGCTTCGTACCTATACAGAGGTTGCTAATGACGCGATTACGATCCCTGATTTTTTCGAAACTCGATTTGGCGATAAGACAAGAATTTTAAAGTTTATTTCGGCTCTTGTCATCTTAATATTTTTCACACTGTACACATCAGCGGGTATCGTTTCCGGCGGAACATTGTTTGAATCAGCATTTGGACTCGATTACCGAATTGGATTATTTGTTATCGCCGCAGTTGTTATTGCGTATACACTCTTCGGCGGATTTTTGGCTGTCAGCCTGACTGACTTTGTCCAAGGTATTATTATGTTCGTAGCATTAGTGCTCGTGCCGATCGTTGCCTTTACTCAAATGGGAGGAGTTAGTCCTGCCTTTGATACAATTAAACAAATTGATCCAGCGTTAATGGACATCTTTAGAGGAACGACCGTCATTGGCATTATTTCCTATCTAGCATGGGGACTTGGATATTTTGGCCAGCCTCATATTATCGTGCGTTTTATGGCAATTACTTCTGTTAAAGAGATTAAGCCGGCTCGCCGCATCGGTATGGGGTGGATGATTATTGCCGTAGCAGGTGCAATGCTGACAGGATTAGTGGGAAGAGCTTATGTGTCACAAAATTCGCTTTCACTTGATGATCCCGAGACTATTTTCATTTTATTCTCAAACGTTCTGTTTCACCCGTTAATTACCGGCTTCCTTATTTCAGCGATACTTGCTGCGATTATGAGTACAATTTCTTCTCAGCTTCTCGTAACGTCGAGTGCGATGACTGATGATTTTTACAGAACGTTCTTGCGAAAAGAAGCTTCTAATAAAGAACTTGTAACAGTAGGAAGAATATGTGTCCTTATTGTTGCTGCAGTTGCAATTCTGCTTTCATTAACTCCTAATGACACGATACTCGGTCTTGTCGGAAATGCATGGGCAGGCTTTGGCGCCGCATTCGGACCGGCAGTATTGCTAAGTCTATTCTGGAAGCGAATGAACCATTTGGGAGCACTAGCAGGTATCATCGTAGGAGCTGCTACCGTCCTTATATGGATCTCTACCGGTTTAAGCAAATCAACAGGTATGTATGAAATCATTCCAGGCTTTATTTTAAGCTTATTAGCTATTGTAGTAGTTACTAATATAACGAAAAAACCTGACGACGAAACAGTAAACATGTTTAAAGAGATGGAAAGCATCTTAAAATCACACAAACAATAATATATTAAAAAAACGTCCGGCAGCAAACCGGACGTTTTTGTTATTACTCCAAATTTTCAACTTCCACTTGAATAACCCCTGGGAGAGATTTCAACACATAATAAACATCAGTGGTATAGATTTTTTTATTTGTTGTCACAATGCTGCTAAGAACAATATCATTTTTTTCTTCTTTTAGCTTCAAGCGTTTAATCCCCAGTTCTTTTCCTTTAATCTGCTTCATCAGTTTCGTTAGCTCCGTAGACTTTTCAAGATATAATCTTACTCTAATCTCTTTTTCCGTCAGCTTTTTGGGACCAAGCTTTCCAAATAAATACGGGATAATCCGAATGCCAATAAATATAAACGCAACGCCCATTATCGCTTCGAGATAAAATCCCGCGCCAATCGCAATCCCAATACCGGCTGATGCTAAAACTAACGAAGCTGTAGTTAAACCTGAGATTGATTCATTTGATCTTCTTAAAATCACGCCAGCTCCTAAAAACCCGATGCCGCTGATGACATACGAAGGCAGCCTTCCCGGATCCATAGGCCTCGAGTACTCCTTAGAATAAATAAATGCTGATTCGTAGGAAACTACAGTTAATAGACAAGCAGCTACGGATACAATTAAACACGTTTTCAAGCCAAGAGGCTTTCCCTTCAATTCTCTATCCAGGCCAATCACGATACCAAATATCGATGCAAGGGATAGTTTCAAAAGTGTAGATAAAAGTGATATTTCAATCATCATGTACTCATCCTTTTTGTAATTGCTGCTACATTTTTGTTAATCTTTCTATTATATAATATTGTTTACTGTAATAGAACACCTGTTAGAATATATAGTTTGCCAATAGTAATAGAAAAATATAACGTTAAAATCAATAGAAAGCCAGCCTGTTTGCCTTATAAGGCATCGGGCCGGCTTCTATTAGTCGTAGATATGAACGGTAGGCTCATTTGCTCCTTCTTCTTTAACAATGACAGCTTCCTCACCTTCAGAGGAGGTAATTTCCACCTCGACTCGCAAATGATTGGCCGAGTAATAATCCATGATTTGTCCCGTTAAGAATTGCGTAAAAGCGATAACCTCTGTTTTTCCATAAAACTGCATAGGAATTTCAATCTTCATCTCTCGAAGCTGGTCATCCTTATAAAACGCTTTGCCAACAACACCTGTATAGTTAGGGAAATAATTGTCCACGTTATTTTTAAAGCGGTTAAAGATCTCCGCTTCATCCGGATGCTTTTTTTCGTTGGCTGAATTTGGGAAAAACGCATGTTCTTCGTTTAACCCTCTCCAGCTTCCAAGCTCTGTGGAGCCTGCTTTAACTTCCGATTTCGCAATAAAATCACCTGATACGATCGAAGTTTTAGGGGCTTGCTGATAGAGTGCAATCGTGACGGGAACATTTTTTAATTCTTCCTTGCTTCTGACTCTCTTAATAACCTCAGCTGCGATCTTTTTGCCTTCTTCCTCAATCTTCTTATCATCAATCGATACTTCTTTTTGCGGGTCTCCAATATTCTCGCGGTAATAGTATACCGAGTTTAATGCAAGGCCGATGACAACACCGCCCAGTTCCACCGATTTATCGTTTTTCTTAATAAGATAATTGTGCTCAAGCATCGTAGCCAAATAATTCGGGCTGCTTTCCGGAGAGCCCTTTTTCACCGGGTTCAGTCCGGCATTTTGAAAATTATTATCCTTTTTTTTAGCTTCTTCTAAATCTTTTCCTTCCAGCTTACGTCCCAGCATGCTTCTGACCGTATCTTCATCAAAGTATTGGCCTTCTTGAAACAAATAATCGTCCGTTGAGAACGAGTCCTGGGCAATCCTCATCAGCCCCGTTTCAAATTCATCAATGTCGAGGCGGGTGTTTAAATTTTCTGCCGTTAGTCCTCTGGCAGCCCCTGCTTTAAATGGAAGCACCATTTTATAATACGAGTCTGAAATGTTATAAGTGGGTATCGTCACCTTTTTATTTGTTTCATCCGTTTCCTGCTGCACAAGCTCCTCATCCTGATTTCCAAAATTCGGCGCACAAGCAGAAAGCAGCAAAACCATTGCAGCAGCCAACATCCATGCTTTTTTCAATCAAAACACTCCTCTTACTTCTTTAACTCTGTTACCAATCGCTGTTCATTCCATACTTCAATGTTCAGTTCTTCTGCTTTCGCCAGCTTGCTGCCAGCTGCCTCTCCTGCAATGACTAAATCTGTATTTTTGCTCACGCTCCCGGTAATTTTTCCTCCGAGCCTTTCGATTTCAGATTTCGCATCATTACGGGTAAGCTGTTCAAGCTTCCCTGTAAGGACGATCGTTTTATTCGCAAAGTAAGAGTCGCTTTCTTCCGCTGCATTCGCAAGCTTAGGACCCGTATAAGTCATATTTACCCCGAGCTGTTGCAGTTCATCAATTAGTTCAAGAACTTCTTTTTTCTCAAAATATGTGACAATAGCATCGGCCATTTTATCACCGATTTCATCAACTTGCACTAATTCATCCTGTGATGCTTTTTTCAGGCGATCCATGCTTTCATAATTCATAGCTAATGTTCTTGCTGCTTTAGATCCGATAAACCGGATTCCCAAGCCAAAAAGAAGCCGTTCCAATGAGTTTTCTTTTGATTTAGCAATAGCTTTGATTAGATTGTCGGCCGATTTTTCGCCCATCCGTTCAAGATTGACAAGTTGTTCTTTCGTGAGCTTATAGAGATCAGCAGCATTGTGTACCAAATTTTCTCGAAACAGCTGGGTTATGACCCGTTCGCCTAGTCCATCAATGTTCATCGCATTGCGTGACACGAAATGAATAAGACCTTCACGGATTTGGGCGGGGCATTCCGGATTTATGCAGCGCAGAGCCACTTCGCCTTCAATGCGGACAAGCTCACTGCTGCATTCGGGGCATTCAGTCGGCATATCAAAATTTTGTTCTTCGCCCGTCCTCTGCTCCACCAAGACATTAACAACCTCGGGGATAATATCTCCAGCTTTTTTGACGACAACTTTATCTAACAGCTTAATATCTTTTTCTCTAATTAAATCTTCGTTGTGCAGGGATGCTCTTTTGACTGTCGTCCCCGCTATTTTTACAGGCTCCAATACAGCTGTAGGAGTAATGACGCCTGTTCTGCCAACATTTAATTCAATATCAAGCAAAGTCGTGACTACTTCTTCCGCAGGAAATTTATACGCAATGGCCCAACGCGGACTCTTTGCGGTAAATCCGAGCTGCTCCTGCTGTTTTAAGGAGTCAACCTTGACAACAATTCCGTCGATTTCGTAAGGCAAATCCGCCCGCTTTTCCTGAAATTCTTCCACAAATTCGATGACTTCTTCAATCGTATTGCATTTTTTTCGAGTTTCGTTTGTTTTGAACCCCAGTTCATCAAGAAAATCAAGACCCCCGCTTTGCGTTTCTATGCCTTCTATCTCATCAAGCTCCGCTATACTATAGACGAATATATCGAGATTTCGTTTCGCAGAAATTTTAGGATCAAGCTGACGTAGAGACCCTGCCGCGGCATTTCTCGGGTTGGCAAAAAGCATCTCCCCGTTTTGTTCACGGATTTCATTGAGGGCTTCAAAGGAACGCTTCGGCATATAAGCCTCTCCCCTTACCTCTATCGATAGATCACGGTTCATGCGCAGCGGAATGCTCCGAATCGTTTTTAGATTTTCGGTTATATCCTCTCCGGTTGTTCCGTCTCCTCTCGTTGCGCCTCTTTCAAATACGCCGTTTCTATAGCGTAAAGAAACGGCAAGGCCGTCTATTTTCAGCTCAACATTATACTGAATGCTGTCTCCTGCCAACTGCCTCGCTCTTCTGTCAAAATCTCGTAAATCGTCAGCATGAAATGCATTGCCAAGACTTAGCATTGGCGTTCCGTGCTGAACCTTTTGGAATGCGTCCAACACGGCTCCGCCGACACGCTGAGAGGGAGAATCAGGACTTTTTAAATCCGGGTGCTCTTCTTCTAATGCGATCAGCTCTCTCATCCGTTCGTCATATTCTGAATCTGGCACACTCGGCTGGTCGAGCGTATGATATTCATAGTTGTATTGATTAATTAATTGTTTCACTTGTTCAATTCGATGTTTCGCTGCCTCTTTGTCCATTGATTTTGATCCTTTCCATTTCATCTAGGATTATTGTTTTTCAATTGGTGCAAAGGTAGCCAGCAATCGTTTTATGCCAATCGGCTTTGGAAACGCGATATCCAGCTCCTTGCTTTCGCCCTCGCCTTTTACGCTGACAACCGTACCAACTCCCCATTTTTTATGGGCAGCTTTATCCCCTACAGCCCATAGGATACCGTCTCCGCCCGTCTTTTCAGGAATCGTCGCAGGACGTGAAACAGGGGCACGCCGTTCTTTTCGCTGTCCAGATACAGGAAAGCTTGCGGATTTTTTCTCATTTAGGTTATCCAATAACTCCTGCGGTATTTCCGAAACAAATCTCGATTCGGAATTAAAGTTTGTCCGTCCAAAAAGGGTACGCATTTTCGCGTTGGTTAAATAAAGCTCTTCCTCAGCTCTGGTAATCCCAACATAAGCAAGCCTGCGCTCCTCCTCCATTTCTGCTTCTTCCATAAGGGAACGTGAATGAGGGAATACCCCTTCTTCAAGACCCATTAAAAAAACGACCGGAAATTCAAGCCCTTTTGCGGCATGAAGCGTCATTAAAATGACCGAATCGTCGTTCCCGCCGGTCTCTTCGTCATTGTCTACTTGGTCGATATCTGCGATGAGAGCAAGATCGGTTAAAAAGTTGACAAGGCTTTTATCCTCATTTTGTTTCTCAAAGTTTTTCGTGACAGATAAAAATTCATCAATATTTTCAAGGCGGCTCTGCGCTTCAAGAGACTTTTCGGCTTTCAGCATTTCTCTGTACTCAGCTTTTTCCAGGATTTCTTCCGTAAGCTCAGTTACAGATAAGTATTCTTGCATATTGGACAAATTTCCGATAAGCTGCCTGAATTGATCGATAGCATTCGCTGCTTTTTTGCTTACCCCAATAAAATCAACTTCGGCAGCCGCTTCGTAAAGCGATAAATCGTTTGCAGCAGCATATGCTTGAACTTTCTCTAAGGAAGTAGCTCCCACACCACGTTTCGGTACATTCACGACCCTTACAAAGCTAATGTCATCATCCGGATTGGCAATAAGGCGCAAATAGGCCAGGATATCTTTAATTTCCTTCCTGTCATAGAACTTGGTTCCGCCCACGATGTTGTAGTTAATATTGGACTTCATAAGCGTTTCTTCAATGACACGGGATTGGGCATTTGTCCGGTAAAGAATGGCGATATCCTTTAACTTGCGCTTCCCGCTTCTTACAAGTTCGTTGATCTTTCCGGCGACAAACTGCCCTTCACCAAACTCATTGTCTCCGCTGTAGTAGCTGATTTTTATCCCTTCATCATTTTCCGTCCAAAGGTTTTTCGGTTTGCGGTTTGCATTATTTTTAATGACCTCATTGGCTGCGGATAAAATCCGTTTCGTCGAGCGGTAGTTTTGCTCAAGAAGAATCACCTCTGCGGTCTTATAGTCCTTCTCAAAGGAGAGTATATTGGCAATGTCCGCTCCCCGCCAACGGTAGATTGATTGATCCGAATCACCAACAACACAAATATTTTGAAAGCGCTGCGCGAGCATTTTTACGAGCAAATATTGTGCTCTGTTCGTATCCTGGTACTCATCAACATGAATGTATTGAAATTTCCGCTGGTAGAATTCCAAAATCTCAGGTACACGCTTGAATAAAGTAATGGTTGTCATGATTAAATCATCGAAATCAAGCGATTGATTTTTCAACAGCTTTTTTTGGTAATCGCTGTACACATCACTGACCATTTGGCTGAAGTGATCTCCCGCCGTTTTGCTGTATTCCTCGGCGGTTATCAGTTCGTTCTTCGCACTGCTGATCGACCCTAGAAAGCTCCTTGGATCAAATTTTTTCGAATCAATATTGCGTTCTTTTAAAATTCCTTTAATGACAGAAAGCTGATCAGACGTATCGAGTATTGAAAAATTGCGGTTGATCCCGATTCTGTCGATATCTCTCCGAAGAATTCTCACGCACATGCTATGAAACGTCGAAATCCAAATATCCTCTGACCCAGGGCCGAGAATATTTTCTACACGCTCTTTCATCTCCCGCGCTGCTTTATTTGTAAAGGTAATCGCGAGAATATTCCACGGAGCTACATATTTCTCTGCCATTAAATAAGCAATACGATGAGTAAGCACCCGTGTTTTTCCGCTTCCTGCGCCTGCCATTAAAAGCAATGGTCCGTCCGTTTTCTTCACTGCTTGCTGTTGGACAGGGTTCAATCCGTCCAGTAAAAAGTGGCTGATTTTCATCAGGCATTCACCGTCCTTACCAAACATATGTTCTATATTATATCATTTCCTGCTGATTATCTATCATTTTTTACAGCCTGAACTGTTTTCAATGCTTCTTCAAAATTTTCATAAATGGCATTGCCAACCACGATTACATCAGCATGCTCTGACATTTCTCCTGCTTGGCTGCTGTTCGTTATACCGCCGCCGTAAAACAGTGTTGTATTCTGCAATGTTTTTTTAACCTCTTTCACCCAAGAGGGATCACCATACATTCCACTGTACTCCAAATAAAAAATGGGCAGCTTCAGCAAGCTGTCTGCAACTCTAGCGTAGGCTTTGACATCCTCCAGATCTAGACCAGTTTTTGCTTCAGTAAGTGCTGCTGCCTTGCAATCCGGATTTACGATGCAATAGCCTTCGACAACAATTTCTTCAGCAGACATTATTTCACCGTACTCCTTCATAGCCTCTTTATGGAGACCAACGATCCATTGCGGATTATTGCTGTTTAAAACCGTCGGAATGAAATACAGGTCAAAACCCGGCACAACAGATTCTATAGTTGAAACCTCGAGAATACAAGGCACAAGAAAACGTCTGACTCTGGACATTAAGTTCAAGACATTTTCTTCGCTTACATTGTCGCTGCCGCCGATAATGATTGCATCTGTTCCCGATTCACATAGCTTGTCCAGTTCAGTATCTGATATCGTTTTATCGGGATCGAGTTTAAAAACATGCTTCCACCCGTTTACTTCATACATCAAAAAGCTCCTCCATTTCGTGATGCCATTATCATATTATATCAACCGCCTTCATTCAAAAAAAGAGAAACCTAAAAGATTCATTATATGCTAAAATAACTGGTTAATGATCGGACTCTTTTTCGAAGTTGTCCCAAAGATCCCGATATAAGAAAATCTGAAATGGGGAATAAATGTGAAGGCAAATGATCTCCAGAGTATTTTACAAAATGAAGTGAATGAAACGGGGAAAGAAAAGCTTCTTTTTGCATTTAGCCGGAATCCTGATGACCCTCTTACCGCTTATTGCTGTGCCGCTATCCATGACAAACTCGGTTATGAACAGGAGGCGGTTCCTTTCTATTTAAAATCATTAGAAAACGGGATCAGTGGAAATGAAAGAATTGGAGCATTTTTAGGCTTGGGCAGCACGTATCGCACGCTGGGGAAATATGAGAAGTCAGCGGAAATTCTAAAACGCGGAGTGAAAGAATTCCCCGAAGCAAATGAATTAAAGGTGTTTTATACAATGACATTGTATAACCTCGGTTCTCATAAGGAAGCTGTACAGGAATTATTAAAGCTGCTTGCTGAAACGACGAAAGATGAAGCCATTCTTTCCTATCGCCGGGCGATTCGTTTTTACTCGGATAATTTGGATAAGACGTGGGAATGACTGTCCCCCCCTTAAAAAAGTAATTCGGCTGCAGCTAATGTTTAAAGAAAAAAACTAGCTCAGCGAACTGATCTAGTTTTTTTCGTAATCTGATAAACTCAACATCCTTATTTAAAAAGGTCACCTATTGGAGCGTTTCCTTCTAGTAGGGTTACTACCTTTTTGTATGCTGTTTCTTTACCTATAGCAGCGTTAATAACACGAGCAACATCTTCTCTAGGAATTCGTGATGTTTTGTAACCTGACGGATCAGTTGTTACTTTTCCCGTACCTTCTTCGTCAGAGAGAACCCCAGGTCTAAGAATTGTATAATTTAGATTGCTTTCTTTAATAATCCTATCCGCATAATGTTTTGCAATGAAGTAAGGCTTTATACCTTCTTCTGTCCAGTATTCCGGCTCATCTGCATGAATTGAGCTCACCATGATAAATTGTTTCGCTCCGATCTTCTCAGCAGCTGCCACTGATTTAGCTGCCCCATCTAAATCAATCATGATCGTCTTGTCCGGGCCAGTATGTCCCCCGGACCCTGCCGTAAATACAATCACTTCCGATCCTTTTATGGTGTCAGCAATTGTGTCTGCATCGTCTTCTAAATTTAGATAAGCAGGTTTTACGCCTTTTTCCTCAAAGAAGGAGAATTGTTCTTCTTTTCTTAATCCGACTGTTACATCATGCTCTTTTGACTCATTTAAGACATTGACTAAGTTCTTACCAACTTTACCATTAGCCCCGATAATGAATACTTTGCTCATGCCAATCCCTCATTCTTTCTTTTTTTATTTAAGGGTTCTACAATTATATTCCCCTTAATTTTCTTGGATAAGGCAAAAGGGAAAGGTTACTCAGGTAGGAGACGGCAGTCTCCTTTCCGATTGATTCTTGGTCCTTGGATTTTAACGCATTTGGAGGTTTTGAAGGTTTTGGAGTCGTTTCCCTGCATGAAGAAGTCCAATGGAACAATCAGAATGTTGTGAGGGAAAGGAGAAATACTCAAGAAAAAATCCTTCCTGGATAGGAAGGATTAAGGACTTTAACAACAGGAGAATCATTCATGCCGGTGATTAGTAAGTATCGGAAACAGTACTTTTGGATGATACAGATGGAGAGGGCTTCGGATAAGATTTATCACTCTGACTAATCGAATATATATTTCCGGCTCAGAAGCTGAAAGTTCATATACCCTTTTGGAGTACCATTGCTTGTATGGCTGAACAAAAGTTCGCGCCCCTTTAACTTCGGGATGACGAAGAGCCTCTGTTGTCGCCATTTCCCAAGGAACGTCGATAATCTTAGAAATCTTCTTATGTAAACTTTGACTAAATCCCTTGTCAGCCTTCTTCGTTTGAAGAAGAGAAGATTTCAACTCTAAAGCTTGCATCGCTGCAACAGACATACCTTGTCCGAAAAGAGGGTCAAAACGGCAATGAGCATCACCAATGATTAAAAAGCCGTCCGGAATGTTTTTTGCTAGATCAAAACGGCGCCGTACTTGATAAGGAACTCGATGTATTTTAATCTCGGAAAGTGGCTCTGCTCCCTCAAGAAATTGAAGAACATCAGGAACAGGAAGTTTTTTTGCATATGAGATAAATTCCTCATTTGTTTTCGGTGCCTGTGCATTAGCATATCCACTATACGTGACAGAGAATCGGTTTTCCTCAAGAGTTTGAATAAAGGCACCGTAAGGGTTATCGGGAATACTTGGTGATATAATGAGGCTTTGCCATTCGGGATGTTCTTGTTTTTTAAGAGAGTAAAGGCGTGTAGCATAAAACAATTGAATCTTAACTTTTTCTTCCTTTACTTTGACATCAAGTGCTTGTAGCCAATCGATACTCTTAGATGAGGAACCGCTGGCATCCACTACTAAATTGGCATCCAGTTCCTCTGTGAGACCGGATTTTAAGGAACGTAATCGGACTCCTTTAATGGTATTGTCATGCTTGTTTACTAACAGCTGTTCCGTTTTTGTTTCATATCGAGTGATAATATTAGGAACTTCTTCAACTCGTCTTTGTAAATGCCATTCAAGCATAGGCCGGCTTAGCTGAAGCATGATCAACTCTCCAGAAAACCGTTTTTTCCAATAACCAAAATGGTGCCACTTCAGATCTTTTGTAGGATTAGTGACGATGCTGCCATCTTCTATTAATTGAGACACGATCCCCGGAAACAAAATCTCAATCGCTTCTTCTCCTCTTTTCAATAAGACGTGAGGGTGGTAACTCTGAGGAACTCTTTTTCTAGGAACCTTTTCTTTATATTCTTTATCTGCTTCTACAATGATGACTTGCTGAAATGAATGAGATAACGCTTTAGCAGCTAATTTACCGGCAATCCCACTACCAATGACTACAGCCTTTTCCCGCATGTTACTTCCTCCATTTTTATTTTGTAATGATGATGCTGGTTCCAATTATTACAAAAGAGGACTAATTGGGCTAGTAATTTTTTATTGCTTTTGAAAAGACTTATTATTCGTTTTTGCTGATTTACAGACTATGAGCAGACCCTTTGGAAAATCATTCGAATTTATTGGATGAAAAAGGAGGTTTATGGGATTATATGGCGAATAAGATTTTTCAAGTCAAAACGGGAGAGGAGTAATGATAATGAAAAAGTTGCAAATGATTGTCGCTGCATTGATCGTGGCGTTGTTAGTCCCTTCTTCTACATTTGCTGAACTTAGTGAGGATAGTAAAGAGGGTGCTTATGAATTGAGGGAAGAAACTATTAGGAAGTACTCTTTGGACATTTCAGAAACTCAGTATGTAAAAATGCCATTAGGCGCAGATATCTTATCAACATCAATAGACCATTCAAATAGTGAACGTTTTTTTGTTCATGCTCTTGTAAACACACTAGAGAAACGTACGCAAGAAATGGAATTCAAATTGTATAGAACGGATCAGGATCTTGATGCTAATATTGGAGACTATAAATTCTTGGAGACTGTACAATTATCTTATGCTGAACACTTATTTCATGTTTTCTACATAAGAGCTAATTAATGCATTTTTCGTACAGTTTTCGTACAGTTTTCATACAGTTTTTCCTTACCTTTTGGGGGATAAAAAGCTCTATGAAGCGTGGTAATATGATAGTGAGCGAAATCCCTTACCACATAGCGTACCATTTTTAGATCCTATCCCGAAGTCACCCACATCCCGGTGGGTGGCTTTTGGTATGTCAACACTAAACTGGCATCCAGTTCCTCTGTGAGACCCGACTTTAAGGAACGTACACGGACTCTTTAACGGTATTGTCATGCTTGTTTACTAACAGCTGTTCCGTTTTTGTTTCATATCTAGTAGTAATATTAGACTTCTTCAACTCGTCTTTGTAAATGCCATTCAAGCATTGGCCGGCTTTGCTGAAGCATGATAACTCTCCAGAAAACCGTTTTTTCCAATAACCAAAATGGTGCCACTTCAGATCTTTTGTAACATTAGTGACGATGCTGCCATCTTCTATTAATTGAGACACGATCTCCGGAAACAAAGTCTCAATCGCTTCTTCTCCTCTTTTCAATAAAACGTGAGGATGGTAACTCTGAGGAACTCTTTTTCTAGGAACTTTTTCTTTACATTCTTGATCTGCTTCTACAATGATGACTTGCTGAAATAAATGAGACAACGCTTTAGCAGCTAATTTACCAGCAATCCCACTTCCAATGACTACAGCCTTTTCCTGCATGTTACTTCCTCCATTTTTATTTTGTAATGCATGATGCTGGTTCCAATTATTCCAAAAGAGGACTAATTAGGCTAGTAATTTCTTGTTGCTTTTGAAACGACTTATTATTCGTGGATATTTGTAACAAGAACGAGGTTTTGATTATGGAAAAAAGCTATGGAATATATTATACTCCCTTTAAAGATGTTAATTATTTACAATGTCTTTAATTATAAGGAGACTTTCACCTTTGATACCTGAATTAAATCCAAAACTTATTGATGAATTTAGAGATAAAGTCAACAGCAAAAGAGGATTTGTGAGACATTTTTTTGTAAATTATAAAAGAAGTTCAAGCACGGAGGGGAAAGACGTATGGAGTAAAATTTGCTCATGTATGGACTGGTTGACCGTAGCAGTTAAAGGTATAGAAAAACCTAAGCTTAAGAAAAAAATGTTACTAACATCACTTGAGTTTACTCATTTTTTAGTAACTATTGATATGATTATAGAAGCCGTAAATCAATTATGGTTGGCTATAGGACAAGAAACGAAAGGTAAACAACCCTATATTAACGACCGGAGCATTTTTCAAAAAAGAGAGTTCAATAAAGACTATACCGATGAAAAATATGTAAAGCAAATTCGTTCGTGGTTTGGAGTCCACGCTGTTAACGGAAATGAGGTAGACCTTGATGGTTTCGATAAAGGGCTCCGGTTTTTTAGTAGTTGGTCCGATCCTCATGACGGACAAGAATTTTCACTTCATCTTTATTCGAATAATCGGAAGGCACACAAAGAATATGGTGGAACTAAAAAAATTAAAGTAGATTGCCTTGTTAAGTTTGCAGCATTAAGGTATGAAACATTAAGATTGTTAATGGAAGAGATAGATAAACTTTATTTCAAAGTTATTAAAGAACTTCAACGTCATCCTGTCCATTTAGATGAAAGTTTACCCGAATTGAGCCAGTTGAGAGAACTTTATTCTCAGGCTCAAGATAGAAAATTGACAAGTGAGTATTATGAGGATCATGTTTTGCGATATATGTCTTTCTTAGAGTGTGATTTAAGTTTATTTGAGGAACCTGAGCGAAAGGTAATATGTAGTTACTTATCTGAATTGAAGCCAATCATACCTGTTTACAAGGATATTATTCAACAAGTTGAGTTCAAGGAATTTGAAATTTTCGAAAGACTCGAGATGAGATCACATATATACGCAGATTATTCGTACGAGTATGCAAAAATCTTAAACTATGCTGAAGGGACACCACAGGATATCGGAAACTACGGGATAGATACCATTTCATTAGACATATTGATTGAGGAAGGGTTGTTACCAGAATACAGTACTACTCTATCTGGTTCATCTCTATCGTTATTAATACATGCGCTAGACTATGATTGGAATAAGACTAATCGACGTGTAGATTTGAAATAAAAGCCTTCCTTGGACACGAAGGCTTTTTTTGTATTAAATTAATCTCTATTGTCAAAATAAGAAAAACCTATAGTGTCCTGCCGAAACTTTAGTTAATCCACCAATCAAAGTATATATTACAACTAAACTTCTAATTCTTCTTCTTCTTCTTCTTGTTTGAATCTATCGCAGGTTTCTTTAAAGACTAAGTTAAATTTTTCAAATGCTTCTTTTTTAAGTCCTTTTAATTTTTTAAAATTAAGAATCTCATCAAGATACTCTAAATATTCTTCAAAGGTTTCTTCATTAAACCAACCCCTTAAAGAACAGTCTTTCAATAACATTATTGCTTTATCGATTATCTTATCGGTTTCTTGTTCATTCACACATAAGACAGCTGATAATGCTGGTTTACGATACCTCTTAAATCTAAACCTTTTATTCTCATTGATAAACGTTTCTAAGAATATTCCTTCAACAAGATAAGGAGACGATTTAAATTCACTCTTATATAAGGATGATACAAAAGATATTGCATCCCTAGCTTGACCATCAGCAGCCTGCAATATATTCCTGCCTAACTCAATTAAAAATTCTGAATCAAGGGTATTGATTTTTTCAACTCCGAGTGATTGAATTGCTTCTATTACTGGATTTTGAGCATACCAGTTAGAAGTTTTTAAATCAGAAATTAATTCCGCCTGATACCATTCTAAAGGGATTCCTATTGATACTTTTTTACTTATATATAATTTTTCTACAGCAGACTTAAAACGTTCAACATGTCTCTCATTCAGTAAGTCTTGATTGTAGAGATTTAAAACACTTGTTAGATTCTCTAAACTAGGAGTTTCGACTTCTCCATCATCACCAATAGGTTCAATTAAATGGCCAATCATAGCGTCTTTTAAAATATCATTTAGATGAGTCCAATAATCTTCTTTTACAAATACCTTAGTTATAATTGAAGGGTATTTATGTAACAGTCCTTCTAATGACCAAGATTCTGTCGAAAAGTTTTTTAGTGAACATTTAAGTAGCATATCTAAAAACACAGAACCTCGTCTTTCAAATAAATCCTTTGTAAAGTCCTTAGATACCTTATTTAGATTTTCAATAAGTAGTTTAAAGAAATAAGGAAATACTGATGAATGAACATGGTTTAAAGTACTTATAGCAGCTTTTTGTACTGTCTCTGTACTATCATCAAGATAATGATGATTTTCAAAAATAGATGTCACCAAACTTTGTACAAAAGCGTGTTTTAACAAAGCAGGTTGACTTAGTACGATGTTCACACTTAACTCGATGGCCAGCTCTACCTCACTGTCAGATGGAGCTGCATTGAGAGGATGGGCATATACACCTCGCATATCCTTCATATGTTCTAATTTTTTGCTTTGCTCTGCACTAATTAAACCAAAATCTTTCGCAGACCTTATCAAGAAGCTATCTGTTGGCCTTTGTTTTTGTTCCAAATCTTCTATTTTACCAATAACCTTTTTCTTGATTTCATGGTCTCTAGAAGACATATCATAAAACTTTAATTTTAATGACTCTGCTGTACTAATCCATGTCGTAATATATGCTGCTCTTAATGCATTACCATTTAAACAATTAACAGCCTCGTCAAATAAAACTTTATCCCTGTCTTCAACTATTTGACCTCTTAGAACATTAAAATCCATATCCTCTTCCTCACTATTACTGAAATTTATTAAAAGATACCTAATTAAGAATTGAAAATACATTTTTTTATCAGGTAACAAGATTATAGCCTACATTTCTAAATTATGGTATATGTTTTTGTTTGTAGGTTGTTTCAAAATTCATTTTTAAGACGCTTATATCAGTGCATCGAAAAAAGTTTTCATAACTTAGTGTCATATACGACTGACAAAGAGGCTCAAGCATAAGAAATGCGATTGATCGGTTGAAATCGAATCGTAACAAAAACGAACAAAAGAGCAGGATGAAATTGCCCTGCTCTTTTATGTATGTGTTTACTGCTATGAGAGACCCTTAGGAGATCCAATTTAGGTGTGTATCCTTTAAAATGCGTAGGATATTTTCGCTCTCTGTTTCAATTTTTTCATTTTATAGCCATTTTTGGACTTACCTCAAAATAACATTAAAGGAGACATGCCTATGTGATCATGTCCTTGATGCTGAGAAACATCATCTACAGTTTTATCGCCACTCAACAATTTCATTGAGATTTTGTCTTGCTTTTGGACGTTTGGGATCCTCTTTCCGATATCCGAAAGCGACCATACAAGCTACACCGAAATCGTTGCCGTCAATGATACCCTCATTTTGCAAAATAGCGGTCACCTGCTTTTTATCAAAACCTTCTATTGGACAGGAATCAATACCGATCTGAGCCGCAGCTGTCATCATGTTTCCTAATGCTATATATGTTTGTTTGCTTGCCCATTCAAAAATGAGACGGTCATTATCTTCGAGTTCTGTTTCGACGAAGGATTTATAGAAACCAGAAAGATTTTGTACAACTTCTTCCGGCATATGGTGAATGTCTTTCATCATTTTGACCACGTGAACGGAATCATGCCTTAAGCCTTCTTTTCTTCTGGCCAATATAACTACAAAATGGCTGGCAGTAGGAAGTTGTCCCTGGGCACCGCCAGATACAGGTTTTAATTTTTCGCGAAGCGCTGCATCCTGGATCACGACAAACTTCCACGGCTCCAAACCAACTGAACTTGGAGACAACCTACCTGTCTCCAAAATAAAGTGAAAATCTTCATCCGAAATCTTTTTGTTGGTATCAAATACCTTGCAAGCATGTCTGAACTGGTAAGCTTTTAAAATTTCCTGTTTTTTACTTTCAGTTCCTATCATGTGGAATCATCCTTCCTTTTTAGTAATACTTTACTAAACCATATTTCTCCAAAAGTATTTTATTATCCTGCTAGTCAAGTCAGTTCAATAATCTTTATTTCATTACATGGTCCGATTGTTGAATAGAATGACCCGCATTTTTTTAACAACTTTATTATTTTTTAAACGACCTTTTTGTAAACTAAACAACGAATTTGTTACAGAGGGTGATGATCATCTTTGAGTCTTGTCACTTTAGGAGTTATTTCGCATCTATTTTAAGCGTTATTTTGCACTATAAGGGCTAGTACCAACATTTTGACGTAAAACCCACGTTAAGACATTATTTGGTAGGGAATTAGTGTTATTCCTTACTCTAAGCTAATTCCCTTTAACGTAAACAGTCCTGCGAAAAGGGAATTACTTTTAGGGAAGGGTTAAGGGAACAAAAATCTTCTGTTTTACAACCATTAGATAATTAGTATTTAACTTCCCCAAAATGGTCGTTAAAGGGAAATTACTTATTCATCAGTGGTTTTGTCCTTAGCGTGGGAAATATGATAAATGGTTGGTGATACCCCTATAAGGCTTAGTGACAGGGTTGCCGCTCTAGACCGCAAAGTATAGTTTCTAATCCTCTAATCAATAGATTACACTCAAAATAGTGATTATTCTAATATTAGGGGATGGATATTTATGAAACGAAATTGGAATGAAGATGAGTTGCTAGAACATTTTGTAGTAGTACCAATTGAAAGAAAACTGATTGGTAATAAAACTGGGGCAAGTCGTTTAGGATTTGCAGTATTATTAAAGTACTTTCAACAAGAGGCTAGATTTCCTTCTAAGAAACAAGATATTCCCAAAGTGGTAGTTGAATTCATGGCACAGCAATTGGGGGTAGCTTCAGCGCTCTTTGAGGAATATCGTTGGGGTGCAGATGAAAGAAACTTTACTTATCATCGAAAACAAATTCGAGAATTCTTCGGTTTTCGAGAACTTACAGCAAAAGATAACGAACTTTTGACAGAGTGGTTGCACGGACAAGTTCAGTTTACTCATGATATCGACTACTTAAAAAATCAGTCATATAGCTTATTTCGTAAGTGGAAAGTCGAACCTCCTTCGATTGGAAGCTTGAATCGGATGATTGATTCTGCCATTGACACTTTTGAAAAGAATTTATATCAATCGACTTATCATCAGCTGTCTCCCAGGACTTGTTCTCGATTAGATGCATTACTGGAATCTCATGTGGATGAGCACTCGGAAGAAGGTTTTGAAGAAGAGTTTCATGAGAAAATGGAATCTGACATTTTAACTTTTCGGCACCTTTTATCTTCTCCTCGTAAACCAAGTGTAAGCACCATGGAAATGGAAGTTCAAAAACTATTAGCGATCAAGCATCTACACATTCCTCCAGGATTATTTCATCATTTGACTCCGAAATTAGTAAAGAAATATCGACTTCGTGCAGCTACGGAGACCGTAACGGAAATGCGTGCACACCCAGCACCCATTCGCTATACCCTACTTGCCATCTTATTTTCGCATCGTCATGGGGAAGTCATTGATTATTTAGCTGATTTATTGGATGAAATTACCCTTAAGTTCGGAAATAAGGCCAAGTATACAACCCGAAAAGAAGCAGTAAAGGAATTAGAAAGAGTCCAAGGGAAAAATAAACATATTGTCAACTTATTAAAAGCGACGGTAGATTATCCAGAAGGCGTTATTCAAGATACTCTATTCCCTATTGTCAGTCCTTCCACGATTCAAAATATTATAAAAGATATGACAAAAAATAATCGGGAATACAAAGAAAAAATCTATACAAAGATGCATGCCTCTTATCGTGGATATTATCGACATGCTTTCTCTAATATTTTAATGAATCTTACCTTTCGGTCCAACAATAAATTTCATCAACCTGTGATTGAAGCCATTCAACTCATTCGAGAATATGGAGAAAGTGGGCAACGTTATTTCGCTGCTGGAGATGAAGTTCCTATTGAAGGCGTAATTCAGCCCAAATGGAAAGATGTCATTATCGAGACAGACAGCAAAGGCATAGAGAGAGTGAATCGTTCAATTATGAAATTGCAGTGATCCAATCGCTTCGTACTCGACTTCGTTGTAAAGAAATTTGGATTGAGGGCGCTGATCGATATCGAAACCCAGAAAGATCTCCCTCAAGATTTTGAAGAGCACAAGGAAGAATATTTTCAAGCACTGAAAGCACCACTTGATGTAGAGACTTTTATCGAAGATATTATACAGTTGATGAAAGATAAGCTCCAATTACTAAATCAAGGGTTAGAGGTTCAAAGTAACGAAAAAGTCGCGATTACTACTAGAAATAACAAGGGATGGATTCGAGTCACTCCACTTGAAAAGCAACCCGAACCCCCACATGTGACGAGGATAAAACAGGAGATTAAGAACCGTTGGTCCGACATCAACCTATTGGATTTACTAAAAGAAACAGATTTTCACACGGAATTTACCAAGCACTTTAAGACTACAGCCGATCGCGAGATTTTAGATCGAGAAACCATCCAGAGACGGCTTCTTTTAAGTTTATTTGGATTAGGAACGAACACAGGTTTAAAAGCCGTTTCAGCTGGAAACCACCTAGATAGTTATCGGGAACTTCGGTATATACGCCAAAAATTTATTCATTTAGATCATTTACGAAAAGCCAATGCAGAGGTTACCAATCATATTATCTACCATCGACAGAAAGAAGTATGGGGAGAAGCTACTACTGCATGTGCTTCCGATTCAAAACATTTTGGATCTTGGGATCAGAACCTGCTTTCCGAATGGCATCCTCGTTATAAGAGGCAGGGGGTTATGCTCTATTGGCATACAGATCGAAAATCGGCATGTATTTATTCTCAGCTTAAGTCCTGTCTTTCTTCCGAAGTGGCTACGATGATAGAAGGGGTCCTTCGTCACTGCACAGATATGGAAATTGATCGAAATTATGTTGATACACACGGGCAAAGTGTGGTTGCTTTTGCTTTTTGTCATCTGCTTGGTTTTAAACTGATGCCACGCTTCAAAAATATAGGTTCTCAAAAGTTATATCGTCCAGAAGCTGGCATGAATGAGGAATATCTTCACCTTCAACCGGTTCTAAGTAGACCGATTAATTGGGATCTTATCCGTCAACAGTATGAACAAATCATTAAGTACGCAACTGCCTTACGATTAGGAACCGCATCAGCAGAAGCCATTTTAAAGCGATTTACTAGGGATACGAAACATCCAACCTATCTGGCTTTATGTGAATTAGGGAAAGCCATTAAAACGATCTTTTTATGTGACTATTTACACTATGACGAGATTCGTAGAGAAATCCATGAAGGATTAAATACAGTAGAACAATGGAACTCAGTCAATACCTATATTTTTTATGGAAAAAACAGTGAAATGCGTTCCAATGCAATAGAAGATCAAGAAGTAGCTGCCTTATCACTTCAATTGCTGCAAAATTGCTTAGTCTATATGAATACCTTAATGGTACAAGAAGTACTTTATGACAACAATCAATATTGGTTGAAGAAAATGACCCCGGAAGATTTTAGAGGATTAACACCTTTATTTTATCATCACGTCAATCCATATGGAACTTTTGAACTCGATATGGATCAGCGAATACCTATTAAGTTGAAAGTATCATAGTTTTCATGATTTTGATTAGAGAGAAAACCAGCTAATATCCCGTCAGATATTAGCTGGTTTTCTGTAATGAACAAGAGCTCAATCCTTCCTCCAGAAAAGCGCCCGATTGCAGAATAACAATGAGATAAGAATAAGTTGCAGAAGTGGCTCCTAAAATAATAAGCTCACTTTTTAGTGATTCTGTCATATTGCATTTTGAACAACTTTAATAAATGAGGAATATCTTGCTCCCCTTTGATCCAAAAACTTACCCAGCCCGAATTGGGAAGAACATGATGTGGGTCCGCTAGTCTTGCTTGAATGAGTTCATCTCTAACCAATTTAGGAAAAGGAAAGTCAACAAGGTTTTCGCCATGCAAATGACCTAATTCTTTATTTTTATAGCGAAATTCCACTCCTCCAAACCGATGTGGATGCTCGCTAACACCATTCCAGCTAAGAAGCTCCTGTCTTAATGATTCAAGTAACATTCGCCTCACCCTTTCTTAAAAATGTTTATAAACAATTAGTTTTGTATTGATATAGCGTACTGATTAAAACAAATGTCAAAATGTTTTTGCAGCTTGAGATGCTTTCCGAAAACCTTCCTCAATAATAGCTTCACTTTGGTCAGGAAATTGATTGTGCCCTTCAATAACTATCGTTGTAATGTCTGTAATACCAAAAACGTTCAAATGATTCTTAACAAAACTTACAGCCATTTCAGAAGAATCCCCTTCTGCGTATACCCCGCCTCTTGCGTTCAATAAAGCCACTTTCTTATCAGGTAATAGACCTACTAAGCCTTCAGCTGTATACTTAAATGTTTTACGCGGGTGATGCATATAATCCAGATAGGAGTGTAGAACGGCAGGAACAGTTAAGTTCCAAAGTGGAAAAGCAATGACCAATTTATCAGTTGCGATAAACTGTTCTAGATGCTTAGTAACAATATCATGTACCGCCTTCTCTTCCAGTGTGAGTTCCATTCCCTGAGACGATTTGAAATTTCCACTAATCATAACATCACCTAAATAAGGCAATGTTTCTTTATACAAATCGAGTTCAGTCACCGAATCATTTGGATGGGATGCTCTATAGCTTTCCAAAAATGCATCATATAATTTCCCAGTAACAGATCCTTGACGATTGTTCGCTTTAACAAATAAAGTTGTTGTCATTTTAATCTCCTCCAAATATGAGTAATAGTGAAACTTAATCTAAACTAACTTCAGCCTTCTAACTGGATGCTTTTTCTCTTTGCTCTGCCAAACTGAAAATAGTAAAACAACAGAATGCCTAAATGCAAAGCAGCTAGAACGAGAAATATATTGCTGTAAATGATACCGTTTGGATAGATATTTGCCGGGTTCCAATGAACATCAGAGCCAAGATCCACCACCTTACTGTAAACCCCTGAAGCCATTCCTCCTGCAATGAAATTCAGCATCGATAAAAGTCCCATTCCCACTCCATCCTGTTCCTTTGGCAAGGTCATAGAGATTGAATTGGACATAGCAATCATCATAAAGGTTTGCCCGACATTACCGAAAATCAAAAAGATAGCAATGAATACTGGAGATATTCCAGTGAAGGTTGAAAGTAAAATAAAACAGGTCAATAACAATCCAGATGCAACAAAGTAGAGATACGAATTCCCTTTCAAGTCTGCTAGTTTACCACCTTTTTTCCCAAGTATTGCCGAGGCTACTGCAGCAGGAACCATCGCAAAACCGATCCAGCTAGGTGGCAACTGATGTACATGAGCCAAAAGCAATGGACTAAGAAAATAAAGGGAAAAACCAATTCCGCTTATTAGAAAAGCTATCGTTAGTCTGAGAGTATAGCTCTTATTTGTAAAAAGCCCAGGTTGAACAAACGGATCGGAAACGGAACGAATTCGTGCTATGAACAGCGCTAAAGCAAGTAATCCGCCAATAGTAAACCACCACGTTCCACTCGTAACGCCAAGAAGAAGCAAGGTTAATGTAATAGCCAGAAAACCACCACCAACCCAGTCAAGTTTACCGGGATCCCCCTGCTCTTCCCCCAAATTTTTACGATAAAAGGGCAACGTAATTAAAATGAAGAGAGGGATACAGAATAACCAGCGCCAATGCGCGACACTTACAATTAATGCAGAAATAACTGGACCAAGAGCACTGCCAAGAGCCAAACCTACGAACGCTGTACCCATAGCTGAACCTCTCTGCTCAGGAGGAAAATAGCGCAATGGAATAATCATAGCTGTTGCTGGGATAGCAGCAGCTCCTACTGCCTGCAAGCACCTTCCGACAAGCAACATCCAGAAAGTTTGGGAGGCGAGGCCAATCAGTGAACCGAAAGCAAAAAATAACAATCCAAACGTTAGCAAATTTTTGAGCTTGTATCGGTCTGCCAGCTTTCCGTAAATGACCGTTCCTATCCCGTAAATCAAAGCATACGATGAAGTGACCCAGCTTACCTGAGCAGTAGTAAGATCAAACGCTATACTAATTTCGGGAAGTACGAAGTTGAACATCAATACGCTCATTGCTGAAAGGACAAGTGTGAACATCACAATACGCATTAATTTCTCTCCTGTTTGTTGAGATACCTCCTTTTCCATTCTCCATAACCACCCTTCATTTAAGTACTATTTAAAAAAGATAAATGACTGTCTGTGCTGACTGTCATGTTGTTGGTGAAAAAACTAGGGAGTTAAAGCCCTAGTGAATGTTTGCACACTCTTCATTATAAATGCCTCTAGGGACACGGTTGGAAAGTTATCATTGGAATCCAGGTTGTTCATAAAAGCCCCGAAATTCAGCATCATGAACGACAACGCCTGTAGCTCTGGGTCCGTTCGAATCAGCTTTCCTTTTTCGTACATAGCCATAAAGTAATTGGTCAAAATTTCTAGCAATTGTCGAGGATGTTTTTGTGTTCTTTCTCTAAACCCGGGTAAATTACCTTCCTCCTTGAGGCTGATCATAATCATTTTCCGGTTACGATTCATAATTTCATGATATGTTCGACTGATCAGGAGCAAATCTGTTTGCAAATCCCATACGAGCTTTTCGTTAAAAAGTTTTGTTATCTCATCGGCATAATGAAAACGGTCAAACGCCGTTTCGAGAAGGTTTTGTTTGCTTCCAAATCGGCGAAACAGCGTTTTTTCACTCAAACCTGCCACAGTAGCGATTTCCTGGGTAGATACACCATTGTAGCCTTTCTCCGCCATTAGATCAATCGCTGCCAACAGCAGCTTATCATCGTTGCTTAAATTATTACTGCTGCTCATACTTTCATCCTTTCTGATAGACAGTAAGTACTGACTGTCATTCGATTATATTGTATTCCAGTTGTTATAAATTTGTCAAGATAGATTTCACTTTTAGCACTAATAAAATGATGGAGCGACTGAAAAAGCCTGAATTTCCCGAATGACCTTATATCGAAAAATAAACCAAAGAGAGCTAACGAAAAACCTCGTTGAAATCCAGCAAGGTTTATTTGTATACATTATTTGTAATTTACCTTGCGGTATTCGTAGTTTAGCTCTCTCTACCCCTATTAAACATTAACATAAATTATCTATTTTCTTTAAAAGTGTTGTTCCGCTATATGGCGATTGCTGAATAACGTAATGCTATGTTTATACACGCTATTACCAAAAACCAGTGTTTTTGCAATGTCCCCCCATCGCCCTGCTGTCCTTTGATTTTATTAAGATTAGCAGTTACCAAAAATAGCTTGCTGTTGCGCTACGGATGTATGATAGTAAAGAATATTCTATAAAGGAGATAGTCTCAGCAACTGGAATATCTCAAGGTTCCTTATATAGAGCAGTCAACAGAAGAAAGCTTGAAGAAATAAAAAAATAGGCGTGTTTTATTATTTCTTCAATTTTACTTTGCGGTCTACAGCAGGAACCCTGTCACTAAGCCTATAAGTAAATATAAAAAAACCCAATTTCTCAGCATTAAAATTGAGAAATTGGGTTTTTTTCGTTACTCCGGAAAAGCGCCCTTTCGTATATTCTGGAATAAGTGTGATGATGTTTTGAAACTTCTTGATTGTTGCTCGACTTTTGTTTTGGCAATGAACAAGCAATTTATTTGATTAAAGCATTTTTTAACCCCTTTTTATTGACATTAACACTAGTGTCATTCTTTAGACTGTAGTCAACAACATCAGAAAGGGGCATTTACATTGAAGAGAAATAACCAAAATGAGAAAGTATACAATCAGAGTAAATCATCAGTGAGTGAGTCGCACACCTGTGACGGTAATCGGTTTGGGAATGTTGGAAGTAAGCTGGCGAGGTGTTAAAGAAAAATAGGCATGATCCCTGCAGCTAAGTAAAGATCTTTTTGTTCAAGAATTTGCAAACCAAATGTGTTTGGTATACCCAATATAAAGGTTGTATTCAGTTTTGGACTACAAATGACCAGGAGGAAATTAACATGAAATCACGCATTTTAATCGCAGGTGGATATGGAGTTATCGGTACCAACATTGCTCATATTGGTCTCTCCGAAATGGCAGATGAAATTGTACCCATTTTATTTAAAGGGCTGCAATCGTCTCTAAAGCGTCCAATTGTTTTGTTGGCTCATCAAGATGCTGGTGTCATTACATTAATCGCCAAAAAGGCTGCAGATAAATTCAGTCAGATAAACTCAATCGAAATAGCTGGTGTTTACGATGATCTTGATCTGCTGGGCCCAATGAACCAAAGTGATTATGAAGACAGTTCAGGATTGACTGAACGTACACTTCTGCTTGAGAACGGAAAATGGATCTGGGTGGATCCTGCCATGTATGTGAGGAAAGTCCAGATAACAAAAGACCTTGTATTGAATGGTTTTCCAGTATCTTTACTTGATGTACCCAGTCTCGCAGCGATTACTAATGCGGCTAGTATCCGTTGGGATTACGTACAGGGCGACTCAATCGGGACAATAGCTGGGGATAATCCATCCCATGATACCTATATCGACATCGAGGGAACACTGCAAGATGGAGACACTGCCAAACATCGAATCGTTGTATCTGATCCAAAGGGTCAAGCGCACCTTGTTGGAATTGGCGTATTGGTTGGAATTGAGCGCATTTTTGGTCTAGGCGGGCAGGAGCCTGCTGCCGGCGGATTGCATTTGCCTGAAACGCTTGTGAACCCAGATGCAGCAATTTCACGTTTAGAACAATTCGGCGTCAAGATTTCAACCCATTCGATTAAGTAAAGTCAATGCTGTTTAGCATCGGCAGGAAATGCATGTGGAAATATGTAAAAACCGCCGCTGCGTCATAACCATGGAAAAAAGTTTGTAAAACGGATTAAACCAACGGATAGATGCTGATGTTTTCCTCTTCTTATTTTGATGAAAAAAATGTTTTAGTAGATGCCGGGTAGGTCTAAGTAAATAATAAATGGATTGAAAGAAGGCGAATAGGAATGAAAGTGCTGACAGTCGTTTCACACCCAAGGCAGGATTCTTTAACCTTTGCAGTTGCAAAGCGTTTTGAGCAAGGTTTAAAAGACGCAGGACATGAGACAGAAATATTGGACTTACATCGCATTGGTTTTGACCCTGTATTGTGGGAGGCTGACGAGCCAGATTGGTTAAAGAAAAACCAAACATTCTCTCCAGAGGTAGAGAGGGAAATCGCACGCATGAAGGAACATGATGCATTAGCTTATATTTATCCACTCTGGTGGTACAGTATGCCTGCCATGCTAATGGGGTATATCGAGCGGGTGTGGAACTATGGGTTTGCATATGGAACGAGCAAACTGCATCACGGGCGTGTACTGTGGCTGATTTTAGCAGGAGCATCGCCTGAACAATTAGCAAAAAGAGGATACGATAAGATGATCGAACATTTTCAAAATATAAGTTTAGCTAACTATGCGGGAATTGAAAATTCAAAAGTTGAATTTTTATATGAAACGTTAAAGAGAGATCCTGAACATATTAAAAGTTTGTTAGACCAAGCTTATAATCAGGGGTTTAATTACGCTAACGATTAATCGTGACTGTTCTAGTCAGGCATATTTATTTCAATAAAACCTTCCTTGTCAAAAAACGGAAGGTTTTTACCTTTTACCGGAACGTTTCGAAGGCACAGATGGCCAGTAACTGTGCATCATCTGATAAGTCCCACGCCCCCAAATGACAGTGTCGGCAGTACTCAGAATTTCTTTCGCGTGTTTCTCCAAATCAGCATCGTAGGAAACCCAGCCAATGTCCATTTCACCATTCGGCCCTTCTACAAAACCGTCAAGCGATGCGTGCAGAAATAGAACGAGTTTTCTCATTTTCAGTTCTCCTTTGTTCATGAGGGATATCTACATTATACATTTACTACATTTTAGCATAATTCAACTTGGGTTGTTTCTTATGGATTGCTAATCCCAAACCTGCCCGTTAGCTTAACAAGAATAAGCAGAAAGCCGAAGCTTTGTGTTCGTGTCGGTGACAGTAAACAGGCACGATTTGACCAACATATTTTTCTTATTCGATGAGGTATTCTCATATTCCTTGTTGTCTATATAACGGAACCAAGCCAAATAATTTTGCAAATATTTGGTTGCAACACCATTGAAGCGGTCCATCCATTTCTTCAAGCGGCTGTGATAGCTGTTTACGTTTTGGATATGGTAAACGCCTTTGACACGTTGTTTTCCGTCGGACTTAAATCAGTAATGAGCCAAGCCCTTTGCATTCGCATAGGAGCTGAATGCCCGCCAGGAATCCGTGCAAAGCACGTTTGAATCCGATAGATAACCGCCAATCGCCTCATCTAATTTCGTTGTCCGAATGCGACCGCGCCCAAGAACGCCAGAGTACGTCATTTTCTGACGGTCACGGGCAACGAGGACACATACTTGGTCCTTGCTTATGCCACGATATTTGGCTTTTCCGCCTCGTTTACGTGGCTTGCGTTCGGTGATGTTCCACTTGCCCTTTTCCGAGTACAGAAAGTAGGTCTCGTCCATTTCAACGATACCTTGGAATGATTCGGTTGGAATCTGTTTCAGGGCAGCAAGTATCTTATGTCGCCAGTAAAACAAGGTGACATATGTGTGGCTTCGTCGTTTAATTGCTCGGCACATTTTCTCAGCGAATAGCCCTCAATCATGCATTCAATAAAACGAACCCACACATGAGGTCTTCTCGTTCGTTGAAGAGGTGTGTTTGTAAGGTCATTAAAGGTTTGGCGACAGGATTTACAGCGGTAACGCTGACGTTTAACCTCTCCAGCACGTGTTTTTACGGCGTACTTCCCAAAACGAACGACAGAATGGGTTTTGCAATGCGGACAAACAAGCCCATCTTTGTGCTTCTGCTCTTGGATTTCGTCAATTGCTCGAACGGGAGCCGACACACCCTTGGTTCGGGATTGCAAAAAGAAGGAAAACATACGCTAAGAGAATTTTTTGTAAGAGATGAAATGATACAGGTTCATATAGCTAAAATACAAGGATTAGAGGTTAATGAAGCTTTTGAACAGACAAGAAATATGTTTCAGTCTTTACCTGTTAGTAAATATCCGTCTTTAGTTGAACTTGCCAAGCTTTTTTAGCTCCTTTAAATGGGGTAGTACCAGCGTAGCTGACACCACCCGCAAACGTATGGATATAAATGTAAAGAATCCTCTGATTTCTGATTTCGAGAGTTCTTTTTTATGGGTAATTATAATTTGATCAACTATCGTTCTCCGTTAACGAAGCAAAGCTGCCAATTGAATTGGCAGCCTTGTCATGGTTGAGATAAGCCTACTGCTCTGACAGTTCGCACGTTGAGTTTCTTGTTCTTTTGACGCCACTTCAGCCGATTTACCGTAGTACCTTGATGAGGGCGCCGAGTTCCTCGTTTCCGTAGCCCATGTCCAAGGCCTTCTGAAAAATCCCCATGGCGAACGTTGGAAATTCATTGTTAATTCCAGCTTCATGAGCTTGTTCCATAAATAATTTGATTGTTTTCATACACATATCGATAGCACTTTGAGGATTCTTATAATCTTCTTTTTGAATAACCTCACTCTCATACTTAACCATCTGTCCTAGAATAGGTGAGATATTCGCAATCATTGATCCTAGAGAATCGACTGGAATTCCCTCCGATTCAAAGATTCTTGCACCATGAAAGAAACCTGTCATTGAACCAAACATATTTGAAAGCACAGCTAAATCCCACGCAGCAGCAGCTCCTACCTGCTCACCCATAAAACTTACATTTCCCGCGAGAATCTTAAGAACTTCTTCATTTTGCTGGAATGCATCTTTAGCACCCGATACAAAAATAGGGGTATCCGCTTTCCCCATTTGGCTAGGAGTTGCTAAGATGGCACCATCTAGATATTTAGCACCTCTCTCATGTGCCCATGCTTCATTGTCTCGTGCTTCTTGGGGTGTACCTGTGCTCATCTGAACGATGCCTCGATCAGCCAGAGTTGAGAAAACCTCGTCAGTATCCAAAATCTTATACGTAGTATCGTAGTTGCTGACACAAATGATAACCACAGGACTCGCGCTTACCGCACTCGCTACACTAGATGCTAAAATGGCGCCTTGTTGAATTAGTTTTTTAGCTTTCTCACTTGATCGATTCCAGACTGTAACGCTTTTACCGTTTTGAATCAAAGTTTGGGCAATTGCTGTACCCATTGGACCCAAACCGATAACTGTAACATTACTCATACTATTTCCTCCTTGTGCTAAGTTCAATTTTCTTCACTCCACCAACTATGGACACACGTAACGAAAAAGAGTTAGGCCCTAAACCTCCTGTCCTGCGTTCGTCACATTGCTGCTAGAACTATGTAGATTAAAAATAAATAAGACTAAACAGTATCGTACACCAGATAAGATACTACACCGTTTAGTCTTATGTCAATGGGATTCGTAAAAAGTTTTTCGTATCACGGACGAATTTACTCCTAGAAATTTCACTAGCCCTGTTGGTATACTCCTGAAAATCAAAATTGCCCCAACAGAATCGCATTAAAATAACCAAGTGTTATTCCAATGAAATTCAAAAGGGGCAATTCAAATTGGTGTTAAGAAAAGTCTTGATTATGAATGTTTAAAGCTTCTCATGAACATTCGGAAGATGTAGGTCAATCAGATATGTTGTAATTGTTTTGAGTTGGACTGCAGAGCCCTCCAATCCTAGAACCGGGATTGAAGAATAAGCTCCATTGATCACCATCAGAATCTGATCTGTCCAACCATCATCACTTACACCCGCCTGCTGGCTCAGACGAGACAATAGCGATCGTAATGTACGATTGTATTCTAACGAAAACTTGTGCGCAGGATGATTTTCTTCAGAGAATTCTGTAAATGCATTCAAAAAGGGACAACCCCGGTAATATTCAGGCGTTAATAATTCAATCGTGGCGTCAATCAATGCCATCAACTGTGCTTTTGGCGATCCTTCATGCTGAGTGATAGCCTTATCAAAATGTTGCCAAATGTGATCATCGACTTCCTTAAGATATGCCATAATTAAATCATCTTTGGTTGGAAAATGTCGATAAAGAGTTGCCTTACTTACACCAGATCGCTCAACAATTGTATCCATACTAATTGAACGGATGCCCTCACGATAAAACAAATCGGAAGCCACATCCAGTAAGCGCTGGCGTGCGGAAGAACGTGCTGGTATCATTTCTTTCACCTGACCAATCTCAAATGTTTATTTTCTCAGAACTTGTTTCTTCGAAAAAGACGAAACCGTTCAGTATTTAAGTATATCACGTGTGATCACCTCAATCAAAAGGAAGAACTAATAAGAGGCCAGTACGGGTGTGGCCACCTGTAGTGAGAAGCGCCGTACTCAGCTGGTCGGAGAGGTTTTCAGCAAGCGGCCGTCGCGCAGGCGAAGGTATCGCTAGCGGCCTCGATCTATCGTTCTTCGTCCCTCGGTTTTAAGGGTTTTGTAAGAAAATCATATCTTACCGGGGGAACTTAATGATAAGTTCAAAACATAACTAATCTCTTGTACTGAAAAACCAGTCCCCCTAAAGGACTAGTTCACGCGGCGTTTATTCAACTATTGTACCCGTTAGCTTAGGAACCTTCATTTAATGAAGTTCCGTTTTTGATTTTGTAAATGGAACATTGAGCTTTGTGAGACTTATATTGTCTAAAATGTACAACTTATATATACTAATTTCAAGTGATAAGTTCCGATACTCACCAACAGAAGAAGAACTAAAACGTTACTACGATGTGGTCTGGAAGGCGAAAAACTTTCAAGATATGATGATTGTCAAAACATTACTATATACGGGTGTTCGGGTAAGTGAATTAATCAATATTCAGCTAATCGATGTAGATTTCAACTACTGCCAGATCCGCATTAACAAAGGAAAAGGAAGCAAGGACCGTATTGTTCCTTTTCCTCATTCATTTAAAGAGACGCTCGCTATGCACGCTGATTCTATGAGGAAAAAGCATGCGATCTATTTGTTTGAATCCTCATGGAAGAAGAAATATACGGATCGAGGTGTTCGTAAAATATTGGCTAAATACTCAGAAGAAGCAGGGCTTGCCCAAAGCCTGTCGCCACACAAGCTACGTCACTTCCTATTAACTTGGTTGAAAAAGCAAGGAATCGATGATGCTTTGATTCAACCTTACTCAGGCCATGAAAGCAGAAAATCCTTGGAGGTCTACTCAAAGCTGGCTATTACAGATGCCCAACAAGAATATAACGAAGTAATCAATAGATTTCCAATTTAATTCCACCCAATTTGCGGGTGGTGTCAGCTACGCTGGTACTACCCCAAGGAGGAAAGAAAATATTTGCACTATTACTACCTCCGTACCTTTCTTTCCATTCAATTGATTAATCCGAATAGCAAATAAAAACCATCATTTTGAAAAAAAGATTGATCAAAATATGGTTTTTTTGAATTTAATTATCAATTTTTTATATTAAAATTTTGATCATTTCTTAGCCTTTTGATACTCTTTTATCATCTTAACAAATCCAAGAAGAAAATGTATATTGCGAGGTAATTTAAGTTCTGAAAATAAACTGCTGGTGTAATTCATCCTCTTACGATTATTTGAAAGGCTTAAAAAAACTTCTGTTCCTTTTATCTTATCTAATATTAAGTTCGCAGCTTTTTCGTAGTCAGCATTTTTGAAAATATGTTTATCCATTATATTACCAGGCATTCTATTATAACCATTTTTAAATGAATCATAAGCTCTTATTGCATTATCCTCTAACTCATTTAGCGATGAAAATGATGTATTCTCTAAAGGAATTAAACTAATACTAAATTCATCCCCTAAACTATAATCCTTATATATTTCAGCATTTCCTGCATTTATAACAAAGTGCTGATAAGCCCTGTCGAATATTCTTTCTGCTTGTCCAACGTAATAAATATCTTTTACACAATTATGTATGATATAAATACCAGAGAAATTATAAATACCTCGTCTCTCTCTTACATTTTTATTTCTAAATTCAAGCAACTCTTGTGGAGTAACTTTTATCATTTTTTTTCTTAGTTCATCTAACTCTTTTCTCACAATTCCTTTATTCCCATTTCGTTCAATTTCAGTTGTCATTTTATAAAAATATGACGGCGATATTTCAAAAGGTTTATAATTACTTAAAACATGCCTTATCCAATTTAGTTCATCTTCTGTTAGCATATAATCACCTATCTAGATATTCTTATTTTGCTAAGAGGGGTATCGCCCTGGCGGTACCCCATGAAGAAATGTACTTAAGTTAAAGTTACAGGTCAAGAATAATAAGGAAATAAAAGGCTATCTGAACGAAAAAAGTAGTTCTTCATATCATTAAAAATTAGAGCAGATAGACCATTTCAAAAAGCCCTAGGTAGTTTGCTTGTGCAATTTAAAACTCCTTTTCATAGAGTACTAGAGAATAAGCAATATGTCACCAATGGATCTTAAATCTCAAATGTAAAAAAGGGGTAATGATATATGTGTGTAATTAAACGGAGATCGGCTTTTAGAGCTACTGGTGTTAATCAAAGCCTACCAGCTAATAATACGGTAAAAGTTAATTTTCCAAATCAACAATTCGATCTGGCAAATGAATACGATGCAGCTACATCTACATTTATTCCAGCAATTGATGGAGTATACATTATACAAGCAACTATTACATTTCAGACTAATTTTAATGATAGAAACCTTAATTTTTTTGCGAGAGCAAATATTCGGTTGAATGGCAACTTTGTTAAAGGTGTTGATACCGGTTACCGACTTGCAGCAAATTTAGTAGGAAACCAAAACCTTCCTAATACTGTAACCGTTTCTACTATCGTTCAGCTGGAAGCGGGTGATCGTGTGGATGTAACTGCTATAAGTAGTACAGCCGTGAATATTACACCAGAAATAAGTGTAGAAGATAATATAGAAGCAACTTATTTTACAGCAGCTAGATTATGATTACCGTTCTGTATAAAATGACTATAGTATGCAACCAACTTGTTCATCTAAAGGATAGGATAGCTTTTGTTTGCAGTATGTAAAAAGAAATTCAATTTAGATTGTCTTTTCAAGGGCATAGTAACCACACCATCCCACTAAGCTTTTCGGTATATCGTAGCTTAGCTCCCTCTACCCCTATTTGCGGTATCCCGTAAAATCAATAGAAAAAAGTTTTCGATGAAAAAATCTTAATCCACTGGCGAGAGTGTAAACTAAACTGTGTAAGTGTGAGAGCGTACGGCTCTTGCTTCCCAGTTTTGTTTTTTTATTGATAGAATAGAAACAAATGAATGGGGAGGTTTACATTCTGGCTAAATCAAAACGGGATCCAAAATCTGTAGAGTTAGCGAATCGAATTCTGGAAAATTATCAGCTGGAAACGGCGGAAGATATGCAAAATGCTCTTAATTCCAAGGTATGTGCCACATGAAGTTAAGGATTCTTATGGAGGAAAATGTTGAAACGGAATTGAAACAAAGAGCATATTATCTTGGTGCTCCTTTGACTTCTGTTATAATACTGCATTTAGTTCTGTATTCGAGTTCATTTTCTGCTTCAAAAGCAAATCTTGATTTATTTAAAGGAACAAAAAGTATTCAAATCAATTTTAGAGATTACGTTGTTAATTTGTACAATGATAAGCCTAGGTATAATCATCAACTTCATTTTCTCATCTCCTACCACCTAAATAAGGTTGTCAAGAAGACAAACGAACAGTGGAAATCCTTCAAAGCCGATAAGAAGCAGCGATTGATTTTTAATACCTATTTGATAGACAAGCAGATTATAAACAATATAAAAGACTTTAAAGATAAAACGGGATTGTCTTTAACTGTTATTATAAACTATGCAGCAATCTTAGATCTACAAGATCAAATTTCCAATGTAGTGGGGGATAAACAACCACAAGGGTTTCAATTGTCAGAAAGCATTATCGGCAATTTAACACAAGAATGCGAGAATAAAAATTTGAAATTAGGGTATTTGTTAGGGGAAAAGTTAGAAATTTTAATCAATTCCCTCTCGAGGTCTTTAAAAGTAAGAGCTTAGGTTTTTTCCTAGAGGAGTACTTTCTAAGATGCTCCTCTTTGATGGCGATGAAAAGATTTTTAAATTAAACCTTATTAATAGTTAATATAATTAATTCATTAGATCATTTGACGGAACGTTAGTTCGTGATTTATACTTATTTTTAATAGTCAAGATAAGGATGCATTATCTTGAATAACCATCCTTTTATTTACATATTCCAAAATTAAGTAAGTTCATGAAATAAAGTAAGTTACTTATTAAAAAATACTCAATCGACTTGATCATGGAGAGGGAGGGTTACATGAATCATTTGGAAATCTTGAATCAAGCCAAAAAAAGTGATGAACTTCAAACCTTCATACAAAATTTAGAAATCAATCACTTTTTAGATGAGAACCGAAATTTGAATCTCTCAAATGCTAGTGAACGAGATTTTATTGAGTTGTTCTTCTATTCCAGGATCTTCATCAAAGGGAAGGAACTATCGAAGCATACCATTCGGGCCTACAGAGGAGATGCGAAAACCCTTCTGGATTTTCTTTCGACACATAAGCTCTCTTTTCGAGACATCGGGTATCCAGAAGTAAAAGTGTACAACGATTACATTACAGAGAAATACGCAGCAAAGACTGCGGTCCGAAAATTAGAGTTTTTTCGGCGGCTGCTCGATTTTGGGTTTGATACGAGCTATTACTCCTCCCCTCTTTCCAGATGGATTCATAAACCAGCCGTTAGACGCGGCCACTATTTGAACGAGGAGAACAAAAACCGTGTACAGCTACGGGAACTCACCCAAGAAGATGCGGAAAATCTCATCGATTATTTTCCTAAGGTCGTACGAACACAAACCTACAGGAGACATCTCCAACAGCGAAACCTTTTGCTGGGTTATCTTCTCTATACTACAGGTTTACGAGCGAGTGAGTTCGTAAGCTTAAATAAAGGAAGTTTCTATTATCGAAAGGGTGAACTTTGGGTCGATGTCATTGGGAAGGGAAGGAAACATCGAGAGGTTCCTGTACGGGTAGAGACGGAAATGGAGCTCTTACGATACCTTGAAATGTGGGAAGGTTCAAGTGAGATCAATCCACGTGATGAGACCCCCTTATTTTATTCTCTATATAATAAGGAAGAAACTCGTCAGAGAATTACTTATAATCACCTCTATAAGATTGTTAAAGAGGTGGTCCGAATCGCTGGGGCGAACCAAAAGATCAGTCCTCATTGGTTCCGACATACGTTCGTTACGACAATGCTCGAGAACGAAGTACCACTGGTGGATGTGAAAGAATGGGTGGGTCACTCTGATATCTCAACCACAAACATTTACCTCGATCGAGTGAACAAGGGTAAGAGTTATCAACGTCTCAAGAAGGTCTCGCTTTTTGAAAACAAAAATTCACCGTCGCAAGAATATTAGGCCCGACACGACCAAAAAAAGAAAAATTGCACGTCAAGGAAATATTTTTACACATAAAAACCCGATTCTCACGTATTTAAGAATCGGGTTTTTATTACTTTCTTTTTATTTTTGTTTTGATCGATCATAATATTGAACTTGATTTATGGGATTGTTTGGTATGATGATTATAATAACTCGATCGAGGTGGTTGATTTGTCAGGGTTGAAAGAGTATGTAGGATCAATTATTCGGATGTTTAGAGAGTCAAAGGGTCTAACTTTAATAGAATTAGCTAATGATTTAGATGTTACTATTAGGCCTAGTGACAGGGTAGCTGCTCTAGTCCGCAGGATTTATTCCAATAAAAGTAATTTACTTATTTAATATGGTAATGAAAAAGAAATCCTTGAAATTACCATGAGAGTCCTAATTCATCGCAATAAACATCTGCTTCAATAAAACAATTCCTCATATCAGCCTCACTATCTAATTCACCGAGAATATCATACACTGTCTTTTTTAACGCATCGACAGTTGTATAAGGGACGTAGATTATATACTCGTTAGCTATGATCTCCATTTTGTAATTATCTTTTAGGAACTGCTCGACACTTTCTCTTACCTTTCCTTTACTACGTACAAATTTATTGTTATTTTCTATTCGCAGCCACATTCTTATTTTTGCAGTGAGAAAGCCTAGAAATATTATCCTCATCAAGAACGTTGCCACGATTGCGAAGAACTTGTAGTGCGGATTCCATATAACGAGTATTCCAGACTACAATAGCATTTACGACTAAACCCAATGCACCTAATTGATCTTCTTGGCCGTCTCGATAGGATTGATGAAGCTCTCCTCGCTTTCCGTAAAATACAGCCCTTGCCAAACTATGTCTTGCTTCTCCTCTATTTAATTGTGTTAGAATTTTGCGACGATAGTTCTCATCATGTAAGTATAATAGTAGATAACGTGTCTTAAAAATCCGCCCAAATTCTCCGATTGCTCGTCCTAACATGGTAGGTTTTCCATTCTGTTGCAACGCCTGAATAAGATGAGTTGCATTTACTTTATTAAGTTTAAGAGAGCCAGCAACTCGAAGCATATCCTCCCAATGACGGTGTATCAAGTCTTCACGAATACGACTTTTGGATAACTGATTCAGAATTCCATAGTCTGACGTGGAATGGAAACGCCAAAGACGTGACTCACCAACATCAGCTAAACGTGGGCTAAATTGATAACCTAACAATCCAAAGAGCCCAAAGATGATATCACTATAACCAGCTGTATCGGTCATAATTTCTCTTGGCTGTACGACCTGTACCGAAATATTTAGGGTTGGGACCGGAATGTACAGATTTCACTGGAGTGACAAAACGCAATCCATCCGCGGAAGCAACCTCGCCACCTCCCCATATAAGTCTTCAAACATGAATGGGGCACGTCCCGTTGCGATTGCTACTTCATGTCCTTTCTCTTTTAAAGCTTGAATTGCCTCTTTTGTTGAAAGAAGTATTTTCTTGTCATGGTTAAGTAGTGTTCCATCTATATCAAAAAAGATCATCTTCCCAGTCATTTTATCACCTCATTAATTATTTATGAGATTTCCATATTTCTTTGTTTAAAATCGATTTTTAATCAAAGAAACGACTTCTTCTGTTGTGGTCATGGAAAGAATGGATTCTACATACTGTTCAATGTCTTCCTTTGATAACTGACTGATTTGGGAACGAGCTTTTAAAATGGATGTAGCACTCATGGAGAACTCATCTAATCCTAATGCAAGTAGAATGGGAATCGCAATTTCATCCCCCGCCATCTCCCCACACATGCCTACCCATTTTCCTTCTTTATGGGCAGCTTTAATCACCATATGAATGAGACGGAGAATAGCTGGATTGTATGGCTGGTATAAGTACGATACCCGCTCATTCATACGGTCAGAAGCTAATGTATATTGAATCAGATCATTTGTTCCGATTGAGAAAAAATCCACTTCTTTTGCAAAAAGATCAGCTATTACCGCTGATGATGGTATTTCCACCATCATTCCTACTTCTATGTTCTCAGAAACAGTTATTCCCTCACATTCAAGCTTCTCTTTTTCTTCTATTAAAATTGCTTTTGCTTGGCGGAACTCATCAAGTGTGGCAATCATAGGGAACATAATTTTTAAGTTTCCATAGATACTCGCACGTAATAAGGAGCGTAACTGTGTTCGAAATATATCCTGTGATTCTAAGCATAAACGAATCGCACGATACCCTAAAAATGGGTTCATTTCTTTTGGTAAATCAAGATATGGAAGTTCTTTATCTCCCCCGATATCTAACGTACGAACCACTACCGGCTTGCCTTCCATTTGCTCTAACACCGATTTATATGCGTCAAACTGCTCTTCTTCTGTAGGTAGCTGGTCACGACCCATGTATAAAAATTCTGTCCGGTATAAACCGACTCCTTCCCCGCCATTTTTCAAAACCCCTTTTACATCTTCAGGTGTCCCAATATTGGCTGCAAGTTCAACATGGTGAGCATCAGCTGACACCGTATGCTCATTTACAAGCTTTGTCCACTCGGCTTTTTGAGCTAAATACATAGCTTTTTTCTCTTCGTATGTTTTTACGACTTCTGGAGTCGGATTTACAATTACCTTGCCATCTATCCCATCAACAATAACTAAGGTGCCGTTTTCGATATGTCCTGTGACTGTTTTCGTTCCGACAACAGCTGGAATTTCCATAGATCTAGCCATGATCGCTGAATGAGATGTACGGCCTCCAATATCGGTTGTAAAACCTTTTACATATTGACGATTTAATTGGGCTGTATCTGAAGGTGTTAAATCTTCCGAAATGATAATAACCTCTTCGAAAATCATACTCGGATTTGCAATCGTGACCCCTAAAAGATGAGCTAATATACGTTTTGTCACGTCACGGATATCTGCGGCACGTTCTTTCATATATTCATTGTCCATGGATTCAAACATAGTAATGAACATAGTTGCCACTTCATGTAAAGCAAATTCAGCATTTACTCGTTCACTTTTAATTTTATCTTTAATAGGATTACTAAGCTCTGGGTCACTTAACACAAGAAGATGTGCAGCAAAAATCGCTGCTTTGTCTTCTCCAAGTTCTTTACGAGCATGCTCTTTAATCACTTCAAGCTCTGCTTTTGATTGCGTAAGCGCTTCTTCGAAACGACCTACCTCTGCATCAATATCCGTTACTACTGTTTTTTCTATTGTTAATTCTGGGGTTTCTAAGCGAAAAGCTTTGGCAATTGCAATACCCTCTGATGCAGCAATTCCAATCATTGTCTTTGTTATATCAATTGTATTTGTCACCATACACCAAGCCCTTCTTGTTGCATGACCATATCAATGCTTTCGATTACTTGTACTGAATCGTACCCTTCAGCAGTGACTTTCACTTTTGCACCTTCAGGGATTCCAAGTGACATCACACCAATAATTGATTTTAAATTAATTTGTTTGTTTTTATACTCAATAAAAACTTCTGAAGTAAATGAAGTAATTGTGTTTACTAATAATGTTGACGGACGAGTATGAAGTCCTGATCCACTTGTAATGGTATAGATTTTTTCGACCATAATTGTAATCCTCCACTCTTGTTGATGAAGATGCGATTAAACTTGCAAATGAATCCGAATTTGGTATTGCATGTCTTGTAGGTACCAATTAGACTGAAATATCTCTATTTTAATCTAGTTGTTAAAAAATCTATTCTTTCTTCCGAATTCTCTTTGATCATAATATCCACTCCACTATCAATCCTTTTTTCAAGTTGGTCTCCCATTATCGCTTTAAGTGCTTTCTCAACGCTTATATATCCCATGTCATAAGGATTTTGAGCTATAGTAGCACTTATCCTTTCCTCTTCAACTTCCTTTAACATCTTCATGGTACCATCCGTTCCAACGACTGGGATCTGAAGCTCTTTTTCTGTAAATTCTTTCAAGGTATCGATCGCAATTATATCCTTAGCAGCAAACACACCATTGATGTTAGGAAACGTCTGCAAAATATTTCTGACTGCTAACTTTACTTCCCCCGATTCGTTATCAGCCGGCAATTCCTTGACAACCCCGATCCCAATAGCTTCCAAAGCATCCCTAGCACCTTTCAGACGCTTAACCATATCAGGATTGACGATAGTTGAATGAATAAGTGCTACCTGACTCCCAGGCTGCAACATAGAGCCCAATAGTGCTCCTGCTTTTTTACCTAATTCATAGTGATCTGTCCCTATATACATTGTCTGTCCATTCCAATCTGCTTCTGTATCCACAAGCAATACAGGAATATTGTTCTTCTTATATTCCTCTAAAATAGGAATAGTCGCAGAAGGTTGAATCGAGGCAACGATCAGTGCATCCGGCTTTGTTTTTAGAACATTTTTTAGTATATCTACTTGTTCTGAGACTTGTGATTCCCAAATCAGGAGCAATCACTTGACCATCTATTTTAAAATCTTGAAAGGCTTTTTTTGCTCCAGCCCCTACTATTTTCCAATACTCTGACTCAGATTCTATTGCTTTTAAAACGACAACAACCTTAGGCTTCTTGTCATTACATGAGAATTTACAATATATATTAATAAAGTAGAAATAGCGACAGCGTAAATAAGTTGAAATATCAAGCGCTTTTTAAACTTAACCATCCATCTACTTCCCCCATAAATTGAAAAGTCAATTACCTATTCCAAAGTTTTTTGAACTGTAAACAGATAGGTCAAAACATCAACAGCCTACTGTCTTTTGATAAGACCTTAGGCTGTCTACTTAAAAAAACTCTTTAAACATGTATTCTTTACAATCTATCTAACTCATTAATGCTACAATTATTTTTATCTAATTTATACAAAGAAGAAATTGAAAATCGAATCTAACCAGGGTTCTTTCTATATATATCTATATTTTATTAATATTTGGTTACTTTATTTCTGAAACCTCTATTAAAAGTCATTCATTAATTCAAGAAAATTATTTATTTGTTACTGGCTTTTTCCCAATCAGTAGAGAATTTCTCCAGCCCTTGATCTGTTAGTGGATGCTTAGAAAGCTGCTCAATGACACTATAAGGAAGAGTTGAAATGTGAGCACCAACCATAGCTACACGAGTTACATGATCTGGATGTCGAACAGAAGCTGCAATAATTTGTGAATCCAAGTGGTGAACACGGAATAATTCAGCAATTTTGGCTACTAATTGTACACCATCTTCAGAAATATCATCCAAACGCCCTAAGAATGGAGAAACATATGTGGCACCTGCACGTGCAGCCAAGAGTGCTTGGTTTACAGTAAAGATAAGCGTAACGTTGGTTTTAACACCTTTATCTGCAAGATAACGGCAAGTCTCTAAACCAGCTAATGTCATAGGAAGTTTAATTGTAACTTTCTCATCCCCGCCGTTGATTTTGATTAGCTCTTCAGCTTGAGCAATCATTTCTTCAGCTGTCACAGCATCAGGAGTTACTTCAGCCGATACAGATTCTACACGTGGAACTGCTTGGCAGATTTCTGTAATACGATCTTCGAATTTCACACATTCTTTCGCCACTAAAGAAGGATTAGTGGTAACCCCTGATAAAATCCCCAAGTTATAAGCCTTTTTAATGTCCTCAACATTTGCTGTATCAATAAAAATTTTCATATTACCCTCCATATTTCATTTGTATTATTAAATTTAAAATTGATTTTATACACCTAGGCCTTCTTCTTTCATCTTTTCATCAATACTTGATATCACTTGTACTGCATCATATCCTTGAGCAATTATTTTAATTTTTTCCCCCTGTGGGATTCCTAGTGACAATACACTCATAATGGATTTTAAATTCACCTGTTTTCCTTTATACTCAAGTATCACTTCTGAAGAAAATTGCGTAACCGTGCTAACTAATAAGGTCGCAGGTCTTGCATGAATTCCAGAATCGCTAGTTATTGTAAAGATTTTTTCAACCATTTTTATCCCTCCGTCTCTTAAAAAACACTTTTCATTTTATAAGTGTAAAGACTTCAATAATTCTTTTACTTTTGACACCACATTCTCTACGGTAAAACCGTATTCCTTCAAGACCTTGGATTCTGCACCCGAAGCACCGAAACGATTAATGGCTAACACGTCCCCATGGTCTCCTACATAACGATCCCACCCTAAAGATGATCCCATTTCGATTGCTAATCGCGCCTTTACATGGGACGGAAGAACCAATTCTTGGTAATCCTTGGATTGGTTTTCAAATCGATCCCAAGACGGAAAACTAATGACGGATACAGGGATGTTTTCCTTGGCCAATTCACTCTGTGCTTCTAAAGCTAACTGCACTTCTGAACCCGTTGCCAACAAGAGTGCCTGCGGTGTATCAGTTTCAGATTTGGAAACCACATATGCCCCTTTTCCGACGCCCTCATAGGCATGTTCCTTCGTTCCAGCTATTGTAGGGAGATTTTGGCGAGACAAGATCAGCGCCGTCGGAGTTTCAGTAGATTCCACCGCGATTTGCCAAGCCGCCACTGTTTCATTTCCATCTGCTGGACGAATCACGCTAATATTCGGTAATGCTCTTAAAGAAGCAAGTTGCTCAATCGGTTGGTGAGTTGGACCGTCTTCTCCTACCGCAACACTGTCATGCGTAAAGACATACGTGACTGGCAAGTTCATTAAGGCTGCTAAACGAATCGCAGGACGAAGGTAGTCCGAGAATACAAAAAATGTACCGCCGAACACCTTAAGACCGCCATGAAGAGCCATTCCATTTAACGCTGCCCCCATTGCAAACTCACGTACACCAAACCAAATGTTACGTCCAGCGTAATCAGTTGCAAAAAAATCACCAGCATCTTTAATAGTTGTTTTGTTTGAACCTGCTAAATCAGCCGATCCTCCAAAAAATTGCGGTACTGCTTTTGCAATGGCATTTAATGCCTCACCTGAAGATGCCCGTGATGCTAAGCTTGTCCCACTTTCATACGATGGTAATTGATCTATCCAGCCTTCAAGCAGTTTCCCTTCGATTGAGTTATCTAATTTTTTCGATAATTCAGGATACTCTTTTTTATAGGCAGCATATAATGTATTCCACTCTTCTTCTTTCCTTTGCCCTTTCTCTACTACAAGTGATTGAAAATGTTTATACACCTCTTCAGGAACATAAAAGTCTTCTTCAAATGTCCAATTATATGCCTCTCTTGTCAGCTTAATTTCTTCTTTTCCAAGTGGTGAACCATGTACATCAGATGTACCCGCATAGTTTGGTGAACCATAACCAATCGTTGTTTTCACTTCAATCAATGTAGGCCGATCTAGATCATTCTTTGCTTCTTCAATTGCTTGATTAATTTCAACTAAATTATTACCGCCTTCTACACGAATTACTTGCCATCCGTATGCTTTAAAACGATTTTCTACACTTTCAGAGAAGGAAAGGTTTAAGTCTCCATCGAGTGAAATATCGTTTGAATCATATAACACGACAAGTCGTCCTAATTTCAGATGTCCTGCTAGTGAAGCTGCTTCAGCAGAAACACCTTCCATCATATCTCCATCTCCGCAAATGCTATAAGTAAAGTGATTAATTAGTTCATAACCGTCTTTATTAAATGTTGCTGCTAAATGACGTTCAGCCATCGCCATCCCGACTGCCATTGCAATTCCTTGTCCAAGTGGTCCTGTAGTTGCTTCTACACCAGGAGTATGTCCAAATTCAGGGTGTCCAGGTGTTTTACTACCCCATTGACGGAAATTTTTAATATCTTCCATCGATAAATCATAACCAGATAAGTGTAATAAGCTGTACAGTAACATCGATCCATGCCCAGCTGATAAAACAAATCGGTCTCTATTAAACCATGTTGAATTATTTGGATTATGATTCATATGATTTGTCCATAATTCATATGCCATAGGAGCTGCTCCCATAGGTAGACCAGGATGTCCTGAGTTGGCCTTTTCGATGGCATCTATTGATAAGGTACGAATCGTATTAATTGCAAGTTCATCCATTACATTAAAATTATCCATAAATATCAACTCCTCTTTTTATTAATTTATTAGAAAACGTTTACTTTAACTAATAAGTAAACGTCTACGAAGCCAACTAAACTTAAAATCTCGAAATTCTAACTCTTTGAAGCTACATTGTTGTATTATGCCCCTCCAAATAACTTCAAAATGGATAAAATAAGTATTCCAATTATCCCAAAATCTGAATCACCAAATGTTGTGCCTTCAAATCCAATTTCTCCCAAAAATGCCAATAAGATAGCCGGTAAAAAACTAATTAGGATTCCATTAGCAAATGATCCTAACATAGCCCCACGTCGACCACCAGTAGCATTTCCAAACACCCCTGCTGTTGCACCAGTAAAAAAGTGTGGTACAAGTCCTGGGACGATTACTTTTAAACCAACAACAGGTAGTAAAAACATAGATATTAGACCAGCCGCAAAACTTACTAAAAACCCAATGATTACAGCATTTGGTGCAAATGGAAAGATAGTTGGTGCATCCAATGCAGGTTTAGTATTAGGTGCAACTTTCTCTGCAATTCCCTTAAATGCTGGAACAATTTCTGCAATCAACATACGCACTCCTGCTAGAATAATAAAAACCCCTGCTGCAAATGTAATAGCCTGCATGAGCGAAAATACAATATAATTAGAACCAGCTGATAGTTGTGATTCAATATAATCTTGACCCGTGAACAACGCTACAATAACAAAGAATAAAACCATTGTAAGTGATACAGCTACTGAAGTATCTCGTAGAAATCCAAGGGATTTAGGAACTTTAATTTCTTCTGTTAATTTCTCCTTGTTTCCGAAATATTTTCCAATAGCGGCCGATAAAAAGTACCCTATTGTTCCAAAGTGCCCTATTGCGAAATCATCACTTCCTGTTATCTGTCTTACAAATGGTTGTAGCATCGCAGGAAATAACACCATACATAACCCTAAGATAATAGAACCAATAATAACAAGTGGAGCGCCTTGCAAGCCTCCAACAGATAATGTAACAGCAATTAAGCAAGCCATAAATAATGTATGATGCCCAGTTAAAAAGATATATTTAAATGGTGTAAAGCGTGCAAGTAGAATATTAACAATCATCCCGAATACCATAATAAGCGCAGTGGAAGTTCCAAACTTACTTTGAGCAGCAGCTACAATCGCTTCGTTGTTTGGGATAACTCCTTGAACGTTAAATGCATAATTAAACATTTGACTAAATATATCGAGTGAGCCAATAAGAACCCCTGCACCAGCTCCAATAATGACAAATCCCATTACTGTTTTTAACGAACCAGATACAATATCTGCAGTGGCTTTACGTTGTAATAACAAACCTACAAGAGCAAAAAGTCCTACTAAAATAGCTGGTGTTCCTAAAATATCTTTCATAATAAGTTCTAACATCTTTTTTACCCCCTCTTTGTTTTGTTTTTAGGATAGATGAGACTCTAGCTTAGATTTAATTTCTGGAATACTCATCATATTTTCTAATGTAACAATAGTACGAGTTCCATCATTCAATTGTCCTACAATATCCGCAGCACCAATGAAAAGATCTGCTTGAACCGTTTTTGCTGACGTTAAATCCGTATGATCTACTTCTGCTGTTTTTCCCATTTCTGTTAATGCCTTTTTTATATTCATTTCCATAATAAAACTGCTTCCTAATCCATTTCCGCATACAACCATAATTTTCATGATGCTTCCTCCTCTGAATATCTCTTAATGTAATCTAATAACACTGATTTATCTGGACTTTGTAAAATATCCTCGATGTTAGATGGTTCACCTAACATTTGTGTTAACTGAACTAATGCACGCAAATGTGACTCACTATCTGCAGCAGCCAATACAATAATAAGCCGAACAGGTTTATCTGGTGCAAAGTTTACTGCTTCATCTAGTCTCAAAAGGCTCATCGATAAAGAACGTACTCCCTGCTCAGGACGCGAATGAGGAATGGCTACCCCTGGAGTAATAACTACGTATGGTCCGTTAACTTCAATTGATTGAATCATGGCCTCTACATATCTTTCTTCTACGGTTCCTAATTCTACAAGAGGTTGCGATGCAACGCGAATGCCCTCTTTCCAATCAGAAACACGGGACTGTAATTGAATAGTTTGTGATGTGAGTAATTCTTCTAACACGGGTTTCTCTGCCTCCCTTAATGAATGCTTATTTATTTTTTGTGTAGGAATATAGATATGTGATTGAAGAGCTTTTTCAAGTTGACTCGGTTCATGAATTGTCGCATATTGAGAAATAACTTTTAATAAGTAAGCAACGTCCAAGTTCTGTGTTGTATATCCATACAACTCCTGCATCACTTGCTGGCGCAGCTTTTGCTTGTCCTGCATTTCCAAAATGGGCGGCACTACAAATAACACTGCTTCTGTTCTAAGGTGCACAGTTGAAAACACCAGATCATATGATAAAATGTAATTGGCTGCATCTCTTATGGATAAAGCATCTAAAAATAAAATATCTGGGAACAATTCCCGTAGGGTATAGATTAAGATATTACTAATACCAACCCCATTTGGGCACACAACAATAGCTCGCTTTCGATCGTCTAGTGTAGTTCCTTGTCTTCGAAGCCATCCTCCAAAGTGGACAGTAAAATACGCCACTTCATCTTCTGGAACAGAAAAACCTATAGCTTGTTCTACTGGCCACAAGGATTTTTTCGTGAGATGATATAGCTCGGGATACACCCTTTGAACCCTCTCAGTCATTGTATTTATAATCGAAATGCGATACTGAATACGGTAATATGCGGGTCTAAAGTGCACATACAACTGTTGATACAACAGTTCCTTTTCATGCAATTGTATGCATGCTAACTTCTCAAACTCTTCCATAATTTTTCGTAAGAGATCTTGAATGACATTATCCTCTTGTAACGGGGATACATCTCTCGTTCGATTCATACTTAGTAGGTGTAAAGTTACATACAATCGTTCAGTTTGATTCCAAACAGATTGAAAGGCATTCGTTTGCGTCATTTGCTCAACCAATTTGTATTCCTTAGTAGAGGTCAACTCTTCCCAGCTATCAATAGAGTGCAATCCTTCTCCTTTTCCAATTAGCTGGTCTGTACATAAAAACAAATAGGTCAACTCTTGTAGTCGTTCATCAGTAAATGTAATGCCTAATTGCTTCTCAATCTGTTCCAATTGCAACTGTATAGAACGAATTAGTTCTTTTTGATCTCCCCATATGCATTCAATAATGAGATTACTACTTGTACTATGCAATACATCATGTATGATCTGTTCTATGACATATCTCTTTGTACTGCTATCCCCTTTTATCAAGTAACCATTCTGCTTGGAATATTGAATTTGAAGTTGTAGTAAGTGCACCTTTTCCTTAAGCCGTTGCAAATCCTTCAATACTGTATTGCGAGAAGCTCCTGTGATGTACTGAAAGTGATATACAGATAACGGCTCCCTACTGAGTAAAAGCATAAGATAAAAGACCTTTTCTCGATCCACCTCAGAAAACACATAGGTGCGTTTAGTTAGATTTACTTGCAAATTCTCATCCCGAATTTTATCAGACAAGTAATATCCAACTTTCCGATCGTAGCCAATAGGTTGATATCCATGAGATTGAAGCCAGTCGTTAACTTTTCCTATACCATATTGTAGCTGTCTTCGAGTCAGAGTGGTTTGTGCTTCAAGTTCACCCATCTTTAGAGGGGATGATTGTTGTAATAATCGTAGTAAGTTTGCACTTCGTTCATCGAGAATCATCTTGTTGTCCTCCTCTGTCTCTACAATACATTACCCTTTGCGAAAACTGTATTGTTTTTGAGTCCGAATATTGTCGAATGAACTGCACAACAATATACTCTATATGTTGTAATAATACATAGCAGCCATTTTACTAGTAGAGATTGCTCAATTGGAAACAGAATTATTGGGATTATTTTAGTGATATTGCCTCCTCTTTACCGTTAGTCATGTATGCTACCGAAGCAGCAGGACAGATTATGAAAGAAATTCAGCTCTTACAAGGGGAGATTAATGGATCTGTTTAGTAATGTGAGATCGCATAAAATCAATCATAATGGTTAAATTACGAAAGGAAGCTTATTTCCCACTTCTTTAAATTTCAAAAGAAAAATCCTATTTACTTAGGGAGTGTGATTTTTTGAAGGTATTATTTATCTTTCTACTATTCCTTTTACTTATTCATCTTGTGGATTTTACTTTTCAACTTCTAGTTGGAATTAAAACGGATATTGCTATCTCAAGTATTTTAAGCCCATTTCAGATGATGGATACGGCACAATACATCATTTTAATTTTTTTAATCCTAATTTTTCTGATTAGCATTATTCCTTTCTTTAAAAAAAGGGGCCAAACAAAGAGTTAGCGCGATCCAAAATACCTACGAATTAGTGCTACTATCAGCAATAATAATGGAACGACGGCCGAAACCGGGACGTGAATATAAGGAGGGAGTAACTTTTGTCCAATTTTTATGTGTTCAGAAAAACTCCCTGAAACCGTCAGTGAAGCTAATAATATGATAATTCCAATAGGAAAAATAAGATTTTTATGGTTTTTTATTCTAAATAAATCTGAAATACAAATAACAGTAGCATAGAAAAAAATAATGACCTTAAAGAAATTACCTATAATAAGTGTGAGGAGGACAATAGGATCTAAGCGCTCTATAAATTCCATAAGCCTTACTCTTCTAATAGTTTCAAATAGTGGAAAGTTAGATCTGGTAAAACCATCTACGCTAAGAACTGAAATATTCAAAATAGCTGTCAAACTTAATATGATTGCACTAAAAAGAATAGCAGAAATCCCCACCTTCTTTACCGAACCTGAGTTATTTAGATAAGGAAAAACCAAAGTAAAAGATAACATTTCAGTCCACGGGAATGAAAATAAATAAGGAAATGCAGTGATAATGACTGGCTTCCATCCGTATTCTAGAACGGGAAATAAGTGAGATATATTTATTTTCCCTGATAACAAAACGGAGATAATCCCCAAAAAACCTAAGAAGAACATCATCACAAGGTAAATTTCCGCCATCCTACCTAGAACTTCAATACCAAGGTACAGTATATAAATCATAGTAAGTATCATCATTACATGGATGATAAATAATGGTGTTTTATCGAATATAGTTGTACTAAGCAAATCCCCATAATCACGAAGATCTCTTGCGGCTAAATGGAAAAAATCCATAATAAAGATTAATCCTAATAATGTTCCAATCCATTTCCCTACGATTTCTCGAGCATAACCGGTTAAGGGGAGATTTGGATACAACTTGTGAAGGGAGCCATATACAAGAAGTAGCAAGACTCCAGGGATTGCACTAAGTAAAATAGCCAGCCAGGCATCTTGTTTTGCACTTGCACCCAAATTCACCACAAGGGCCGTCCCAAGATCAAATAATACTATAAGACAAAACAATTGCAGCGAGTTAATCTTTTTATTTCCTATTTGAGTCTACCACCTTCGTATTTTGGCATACTGAAAATTCTGTTGCCTGTTATCAGTTAGAGGTTTCACCTGAATCGAGTTATTTGTTTTTAAGAGGTGTGTTACGTATGCCGGATCGGCGAATATACACATCGGTCTTTATCTCAGCCTCGATTTCGGCAAAATCCTGATTCCAATCCTTCTTTAATTTTCCCCACTGTTTAGGATAGGATTTATGAATAGATGCTCCAAAACCAAAAGGATCCACTTGATAACTTTTTGCGATATCAATGGCTGAATTAGCTTCCTTTTTAATCAGTTTTTCCACTTTCTCTTGAATCCAGACTAATTCATCAGGATTCATAAAATCAACGTAGCACCCCGTTTCCCCTATACTGGCTTCCGCTTTTATCATAACTAGAATTTTAGTTTTTCCATTTTTTATTTGAGGTCGTACAGACGTCTTTGAACGGATTATCTCAATACTAATATTATCTTCTTTATTTTTACAGTTAACCTTAACCAGTGTGCTTTTAACCTTTCCTAGGACCCATAACAGACCTCGAGCTTGATTATCTTTTAGCCAACCTTGCAGCTCTCCTCCACGGAAAAGGGCAATTCCATCAGATCCAACAATGGCTTTCGGTTCAATCTGTTTAATGTTGTCACTCTTTGCTTCCTGAGGATTTCCAATCAGCATAATCCCCCCAATAAAGGGTTCTTTGCCTTCGAGGGCAATCGATTGAATTACCTCATCAATATCAACTTCTATATTAAAAGCCAACTTCTCTTCAGTCACCTTAACTTCTTTTAATAAGTTATTAGATGGAATCTTCTCCAATGGCGCCATGATATCGAGAACAGTCTTTGCATCGTTTCCTTTTACGATTAAAATGGTTGTTAGAGGACGCATTTCATGATCTCTCTCAAAAAAATCCATAAAGTCTTTGAGACCATCCTTTGCTACCTCTTCACTAAAAATAAACAGTTGTGAATGAGGAAAAAACAATTGATTTGGTGTTTTTTGTGATGCACGACGTATCGCTTCAAATAGTGTTTCTCCCTTTTGAGAAATGATAGTCACAGTGGCCTGTTCACCTCCCCCTCCCCCTTGTCCAGAAGAAATTTGACGAGGGATAACAATCTGAAAAGTAAAAAGATAAGCATCATCTTCCGGCGCTTTATCTACCCCTATACTGGTGACCAAGGCAATTTCATCTAATTCCCTTTGATTCCAACATCCTGTAAGGAATGCACTGACAAATAGGATACATAATAATAAGAACATAATCCTCAACCAATTGCTTGTCATATCATCATCTCTTTACAAATGCTCAAAGCATCGACTGAATTTTTAATTTACTTCCTTAAATCATTTTCCCTTACTATTCTCCTTATTGTCATGATCTAGGAGTGTAAACGGAAAACGGAGTATAGTATCCTTCTGTTTCTCTAAATAAAAAGGAGCAAATGGAGACAAATAGCAAACCCCAAATGAATATAAGCTACATAAATGCGCTACCATTATAAAATATCCTAAAGTTATTCCATAAATCCCTGAAAATGAAGCCAATATCATAAAAATAAAACGAAGTATCCTGGTTGTATTCGACATGCTGTATGAAGGAATAGCAAAACTTGAAACAGCTGTTAATGCGACTACGATGGTCATTGTAGGGGAAACAAGACCTGCAGATACAGCTGCTTCACCGATTATTAAAGCACCAGCAATCGAGACTGTTGGTCCTATAGCTCGAGGGATACGGATTCCAGCTTCCCTCAAAATTTCAAAAGTGAATTCCAATAACAGAGCCTCAATCATAACAGGATAAGGAACCCCCTCACGTTGGGCCATCAGACTGATCAAAAAACGTGTCGGGATGATTTCTTGGTGATAAGTAATTAATGCAATATAGAACGGCGAACTGAATATAGAAAAATGAAAAGCGATATATCTTAATATCCTTATTAAACTGCTGATATCATAACGTTGGGTATAATCCTCAGATGTTTTAAAGAATTCGGAAAATACAGTAGGGACAGTAAGAGCAAACGGGGTTCCTTCTACAAAAATTGCTACTTTACCTTCCAATAAATTCCTTGATAATTGATCAGGTCTTTCTGTATTGAACACAGTAGGGAATGGAGTAATTATTTTATCCTGAATAATCTCTTCAATATGTCCAGATTCTATAATTGCATTAATGTCTACTTTACCTAGTCGTTGCTTTACATCAGTTATAAGTTGGGCTTTTGCGGTACCTTCTATATACATGAAAACTACATCGGTCTGAGACATATCACCGATTTGAATCTTTTCTATTCTTAGATTTCTATTTTTGATTCTGCGACGAATCATAACCGTGTTGGAGCGAATAGATTCAATAAAACTTTCTTTGGAACCCCTTACCACTGCTTGTGTTGTAGGTTCGGATATAGACCTATAATCACCGCCTGTTGTACTAATATTCAAAGCATTATTATTACTATTAAATAGGACAATTGTATTTCCATCTAATAAGGATGAAACAACATCCTTCCAATTTATAACAATTGTTACGTGACCAATTGTTAAGGCAACTTCTTTTGTTAAATAAAAAATATTGTCTTCATAAGATTCTTTAATATCGCCTGTTTGGAATAATTCAAACATTAAAGAATGAGAGTGAGTAATGAATTCATTAACAAGTTCACTGTCTGCCAAACCTTCAATGTAAATCGCTGCCGCCTCTTTTGAAGTTGATTTGCCAATAATGAACTTCCGAATGACTAAGTCACTGGTATTCCCAAACTCCTGTTTAATCGTATTTAAATTCTCCTGTAAATCAACACTCAGTTGATTTATGTTGAGTTGGAAATCATCAGGATTGTTAAAAAGAATTTTTTTGTTTTTCCTCTTAAATGTTTTCCTGAAATTATACATATTATTCCTTCCCGTCCTACACCATATTTTTTATATTATTTGCATTAATATACTTTTTTATTCGCTGAAATCTTGAGTTGGGTTTTTAAAGGGTTCTGGTCAAAAATCTGTTAAAATTGTAAATACTAATAGGAGGACCGAAACGATTCGAGGAATGAGGAACCATATGCGAAAAATTTCCAATTACTATGTATTATCTTTTTCCATTTCTTTTAGTTTGCGATAAAACGCTGCACGAGATGTTGCGAATAGTGGTTGTTGTTCCTTTTTTCTTATTCAAGGAAAGGGCGTTTTCTGGAGTAAGGATTGCACTCTTTTCGTAACTAAATTTTCATTGCAAAAACCAGCTAATCTTGCCATGATATTAGCTGGCTTTTTTGTCACCGATCAAAACAATGAAAACTACGACACTTTCAACTTAATAGGTATTCGCTGATCCATATTGAGTTTGAAAATTCCATAAGGATTCACATGATTATAGAATAAAGGCGTTAATCCTCTAAAATCTTCAGGAGTCATTTTCTTCAGCAAATATTGGTTGTTATCAAATAGAACCTCTTGAACCATTAAGGTATTGATGTAAACTAAGCAGTTTTGAAGCAATTGGAGCGATAATGCAGACACCTCTTGGTCTTCTAGAGAATTGGAACGAATCTCACTATTTTTTCCGTAAAAGATGTAGTTATTAACGGAGTTCCAGTGTTCAACGGTATTTAGCCCTTCATGGATCTCTCTACGAATCTCTTCATAGTGTAAATAATTACACAAGAAGATAGTTTTGATTGCTTTTCCCAATTCACATAAAGCCTGATAGGTTGGATGTTTCGTATCTCTGGTAAATCGCTTTAAAATCGATTCTGCTGATGCAGTTCCTAACCGTAGAGCCGTTGCGTACTTAATGATCTGTTCATACTGCTGACGGATGAGATCCCAGTTAATCGGTCTACTTAAAACTTCCTGTAAATGAGGATACTCCTCATTCATGCCAACTTCCGGACGATATAGCTTTTGAGAACCAATATTTTTGAAGCGTGGCATCAGTTTAAAACCAAGTAGATGACAAAAAGCAAAAGCAACGACACTTTGTCCATGCGTGTCGACATAATTTCGGTCTACTTCCATGTCCGTACAATGACGAAGGACCCCTTCCATCATAGCTGCAACTTCCGAAGAAAGGCAGGACTTAAGCTGAGAATAAATACAAGCTGACTTTCGATCTGTATGCCAATAGATCATGACTTCATGTCTCTTATAACGAGGATGCCATTCGGAAAGCAAGTTTTGATCCCACGAACCAAAATGTTTTGAATCTGAAGCACATGCAGTGGTAGCTTCCCCCCATACTTCTTTCATTCGATTGTAGATGATATTGTTGGTAACCTCCGCATTAGCTTTACGCAAATGATCTTTATGTATAAATTTATTACGAATATATCGAAGTTCCCGATAACTATCTGTGTTGCTACCAGCAGAGACAGCTTTCAGACCTGTATTGGTTCCCAGTCCATATAAACTGAGAAGAAGTCGACGTTGGATCGTTTTTCGGTCTAAAATCTCTCGTTCCGCCGTAGTTTTAAAATGTTTAGTAAATCCTGTATGAAAATCTGTTTCTTTTAACAAATCTAATAAGTTAATATCTGACCATCGATTCTTGATTTCATATTTGACTTGAGTCAAATGTGGAGGATCAGGCTGCTTCTCTAAAGGAGAAACTCGAATCCAGCCTTTATTATTTTTTGTCGTAATGACAACTTGCTGATTACTGTTCTCTTTGAATCCTTGATTCAATAGAGTTAGTCGATCCTTCATTAACCGTATGATTTCCGAAATAAACAAATCTGCTTCAAGAGGTACTTTCAATGCTTGAAAATGTTCTTCTTTACGTTCTTCAAAATCTTGAGGTAAGTCTTCATCAGGGTTTCGGTATCGATCAGCACCCTCAATCCACACTTCTTTACAACGAAGTCGAGTTCGAAGTGATTGGAGAACAGCAATTTCATAATTGATTCGATTTACCCTTTCAATTCCTTTGCTGTCTGTCTCGACAATGACGTCTCTCCATTTTGGCTGAATTACGCCTTCAATGGGAACTTCATCTCCAGCAGCAAAATAACGTTGCCCACTTTCTCCATACTCCCGAATGAGTTGGATAGCCTCAATAATCGGCTGATGAAATTGATTATTTGATCAAAAGTAAGGTTGTTTAAAATTTTAGAAAGGGAATTCCGATAATGCCCTTGGTAAGAAGAATGCATTTTCGTATAGATTTTTTCTTTGTAATCCCGGTTATTTTTTGTCATGTCCTTAATAATATCTCTAATCGTATCAGAGCTAACAATGGGGAATAGAGTATTTTGAATGACCCCTTCTGGGTGATCTACTGTTGCTTTTAATAAATTGACAATATGTTTATTTTTCCCTTGGACTCTTTCTAATTCTTCTACTGCTTCTTTTCGGGTTGTGTTCTTGGCTTTATTTCCGAATTTAAGCGTAATTTCATCCAATAAATCAGCTAAATAATCAATAACTTCCTCATGACGATGCGAAAATAAAATGGCAAGAAGGGTATAGCGAATGGGTGCTGGGTGAGCACGCAATTCCGTTACGGTTTCTGTAGCTGCACGAAGTCGATATTTTTTTACTAGTTTAGGAGACATCTGTTTACATAAACCATCAGGGATTTGAAGATGTTGAATGGCTAATAGTTTTCTGATTTCCATTTCCATCGTACTTACACTTGGTTTGCCTGGAGAGGATAGTAACTGGCGAAAGGTTAAAATGTCGTTGTTTTCTTCATCAGGAATTTTAGCTTCGATATAACCATCGGACCCTTCATCAGAATGGGATTCAAGAAAGGCATCTAATCGTGAACAGGTCTTTGGAGAAAGTTGCTGATAGGTCATTTTATATAAATTCTTTTCAAAGTTATCGATAGCAGATTCAATCATTCGCTTCAAACTTCCTACGGAAGGTGGTTCAACTTTCCACGTGCGAAAAAGACTGTATGATTGGGTTTTCAAGTAGTCGGTATCATGTGTAAACTGAACCTGTTCTTCTAACCACTCTGCAAAAAGATGATTGTCATTTGCAGTAAGTTCTCGGAATCCAAAAAGGTTACGTATTGCCTTTCGATGTTCTGTATAACTTCTTTCTTTTCCACCCCAACCATAGCTGTCAAAAAAATCTTCAACCGAGGCATCTACTTGATCAGCTAAATGTTGAACGACATCTTTGGGTACATCTTGCTTCTTGTTAGGAAATTGGGCTTCCTTTTGAAAATATTTAAGAAGGACAGCAAACCCTATACGGTTTGCACTTGTTTTCTTACTCAGTACTAAATGATTTTCATTTGGTAATAAACTAAAATGTTCGTCGAGTTCTTTTTGATTCCAATTTCTCTTCAATGGTTTCCCTCTTCTCGCTATGTCATTTTATAAACAGTATAAATTTCGACATAGCTAGCTATCAACAATACTTATCAAAATTATCAAAAAACATTTTTACTTTTATTGGAAGTAATCTTGCGGACTAGAGCAGCTACCCTGTCACTTACCCTAAAAGAGTCTGCCTATCGAATCATTTCGTTTATGCTCCGAATAGAAGGTAGGGATATTTATGACCAATTCATCCAATAATCGAGATCGTTACTCTGTATGATTGCACAATTACAAGGCTTAAATAGTAGCCTGGGTACTCCTTTAGTAGTATTCAGCTTTCCCTTCTGCAGGAAAGAAGATAGCAAAATAAAAGAGGTTCGGCAGGATTTCCCGCCGAACCTTTGTAAGTCTGAATTATCCAATTGAACCTTCCATTTCGAATTTGATTAGTTTTTGTTTTTCAAAACATTTCATTACGTTTCTAAACATTGATGCAATAAGCTTTTTATAAATTCTATGTTCATATCGTTTCACACTTTTTAAAATAATTGTGGGTGATTTATGGGTAAAGAATGAAAACAGACCTCAGAAACTAGAGGTCTGTTTTTCTAATGTGTGTTAAATGAAACAGAATGGGGATTTACTTATTCAACAATCGCACCCGATTGCTGAATAAGCCAAAATGGTTACTGGGATATCCTTTATTTGAGGTGAATCATCTTTATCCTAAACACGGGTAAACTTATCTGGATTCCTTACAGCGTAAATGCTAGCAACCTTTCCACCGCGAGATTGTAGCAAAAAAACGGCCACGATTTCATTTCCTGCACGGACGATGATACCAGCCTCTCCATTTAGAGGGACAATCTCAAAGTGAACCTTTTCTTGAAAATAGAAAGCTATGTCTTCAAACCCTTTGAGTAGAACGCGAGCCACTTGATTTCGCATTTGCACTGGACGCTTGAATGCAGTTACTTTTCCGCCTCCGTCGGCGATAAACATGACATCTTCGGTTAGCAGAGACAGCACATGATCGATATCCCCTTGCTCGAGAGACGCCAGGAAATGGCTAACCCATTTTGAGTCGACCGCTTCGGTTAAAACGGCCCCCTCCTCAGATAGCCCTATTTTGCTTTTTGCCCTGCTCATCAGCTTGCGGCAATTTGCCTCTTGCTTATCGAGTAGTTCCGCGATTTCGGAATATGGGAAGCCTAATGCTTCACGTAGAACAAAAACTGCCCGTTCCGTCGGCGTCAGCCGCTCCAATAGTACAAGCATGGCATAAGAAAGCAGATCGCGGCGAACGACTGTCATCTCGATCGTTTCCGACTCTGGTGTTCGAATCGGCTCGGGTAGCCATGGGCCGACATACACTTCCTTCTTTTTCCGTGCTGACTTTTGAAGGTTGAGACAGCGATTGGTTACCATTTTGCATAAATACGCTTTTGGCTCTTCCAAGTGCTCCAGACGTGCATCATACACCTTGAAAAATACGTCTTGTACCACGTCTTCTGCATCTGCCACAGAACCTGTCAATTGATAAGCCAGTGTGAACAGCAGCGCTCGATATTGATCGTATAGTTCCTCCATTCTCTGTCTCCCCTTTCCGGGCACTTTGAAATATTATCTTCGTTATAAAAGCCTACTACCACCATCCCAGGCAACTTTTCTAATTTTCCATGCAATTTTTCCCGTTAAAATCATATTCATTCCCCATTTGTTTCCCCATACCAATCCACGATTTTCCCCTAAACCCATGCAGAAGACATCGACCATCGATTTGTGAACCGGCGCAGTGCGTCCCTCTAGATCAGCTACCACAACTTTCCCTAATCGTTCTGCCTGTAACGAACCATCTCCGCATCTCATCCGATCCACTTTGCCAGTCTTCGGGTCGACTATTCTCGTACAGTCGCCAATGCTATATACGCCTGGTGCACCTTGAACGCGATAAGATTCATCCACCACAACTTGACCATCCGAAGTAAGTGGTAAGCCCATACTGCGCAGAGCAGGATTTGGTATCAGACCAATTGTCCATATACACAGGCTAACCGACAGACGATCTCCATTGCTAAGCGTCACTACTCCTGCTTTTTCCCCTAGCACTTTACGGTTATAAATCACTGTCACTCCAGATTCGCTAAGTATTTGATCCAATTTTCGTCCAACTTTCTCAGGAGCTTCCATAAACAATCTCTCCTGTGCACTTAGCAAATAAACCGAGATATCAGACGGATTTAGCCCTAGTGACGATGCTTCTTTCTGCATCTCTAGCACCAACTCAGCGGCTGTCTCAATTCCACTGATACCTGCTCCCGCAACTGCGACTGTCATCAGTTGTTTTCTCTCTTTTGGATCTGACTCACGAACCGCCTGCCGTAAATTAGCGCGCCAGCGTTCGCGGATGACTGCCGCAGTATCCAGATCGTTCAAAGAGATGCCCCCTTGATCAGGATCAGGTTGCCGAGCGACGCTACCAACCGCTACAACTAAAAGGTCATAGCTCATCTGGACACTATTTCCTTGCACATCCTCATATTGAATCTGCTTTTTCTCACTATCTACAAACGTAACTGCACCTTGGACAAATTCGACCCCCTCAAAAAACTTATAATGTGTCCACGGAACGACAATATCTTCCTCACATACGGCTGGCCGGAACAACAGTATTTTGCGCACATGGCCAGACTGCTTATCGATCAAAACAAACCGAATTCGACGTCCGTTCGCTATCCCACGAGTTTTTTCCTTTATTGCTTTGAGCGCTCCAAGCCCAATATGGCCGCCTCCGATAATGATACATGTCAAGTCTTTCATCATTCCTCAGCTCCTTTTTTACGTTTCATCCATATAACAAGGTAAGACTCTGATTTGTGACATTGGAAACGAACGAATGAACATTCTGGCCCAATTATTGAATAAAAAAGGAGAGCTGTTATCAGCCCCTCTGGATCTTCAACTAAAGCACCCGTTTGTTGAATAAACGAAAGAAAAAACCAACCAAAAAAAGCTGGTTTTTTTAAGCTCAAATGGTTCTACGTTATTGATTAACATAAAATTGTTCAAGCTTCAGAATAAATTCTTCAACATCCTTTCCTCGAGCGTTGGAAAAACCCTTATCCTCAGAGGTAATTCTAAATCCGCATTTTTCCAAGACCCGAATGGAGGCAATGTTGTCTTTGGCGGCACGAGCAAAAAGCGGGCGTATCTTAATATAATTCAGAAACTCAGATAACGCCTTAGTTGCAATCCCCTGACCCCAATATTCTTTTCCAATCCAATAACTGACTCCAGGTTCACCGAACTGTTCAAAGTTCGAGATGTGACCCGAGACTTTTCCATTGAAAATGATAGTCTTAATGGTAATAGTCTCGTCGGCTATAATTTTTGTCCAGTGGTCCATAAATGTATCCTTATCCGATGGGTCCTTAGCTGTGAAGGCAGCGATATAGTTCGCGGTAGAATCGAGTTTCTTGCTCGAAGAAGGTAGGGATGTCTTCCTCTGTGACATCTTGGTATGTCAACACTAAACTGGGCAAATTTTTAAAGGTGCATTAACTTGAATCCAGACGGTGTTTGATAGTCCAATGATCCATGTATTCGGATATTATTAAACCAGTTCACGTAATCAAAAAGTTCAAGGTCAAGTTCTTGCTGGTTAGAGAAAACCCTTCCATGAATGAATTCGGTTTTGATTGTTTTAAATGTTGCTTCAGCGACGGCATTGTCATACGGTGTACCTTTTTCACTCAAAGATCTCTCGATTTCAAACGTTTCTAATACCTCATCTATGTCTTGGTTCTTAAACTCTTTGCCACGATCTGTGTGGAATAATTTAAGGCTCTTTAAATTGTATTTTACTGTGGCGAAGGCGCGTTGTCCCAATTCTGCATTCTTTTGTGGTCCAGCGCTGTATCCGATAATCTCCCGATTATATAAATCAACTAATATACAGATATAATGCCATTTCTGCTGGACTCGAACGTATGTTAAATCACTCACAATCACTTTGAGTTTCTGGTCTTGTTCAAATTCTCGATTTAACACATTTTCTACTTCCGACTCATTACAGCTTGTGACTGTATACTTCGAGACAAGACCTTGCTCGTTCATGATTCGTCCAATACGACGTCGTGAGACTTGACACCCAAGCTTTTCAAGCTCTTTTTGATCTTTCTCTGTCCATAAATATTTCGGCTGTTTTTAAAGATATCTATCACCATATTCGTCAGTTCTTCTTCATTGTTCTCACGAATTTTGGATTCATAATAATACGTACTTCTTGGAAGTTGCAGGACGGCACACATTGCTGATACCGAGTATTTGTGACGATTATTTCTAATCACATCTACTTTCGTCCCATGATCAGCGCAGCTTGCTTTAAAATATCGTTTTCCATCATGAGCTTTTGATTTTCTTTACGAAGTCTTATTAACTCTTCTTGTTCAGGGGTACGATTGTCTTTTTCTTGAAAGGAACCAGATGTCTGGTGTTGACGAACCCATTTATCAAAGGCCGAAGGCGTCAGGTCATATTCTTTGATAATTTCACTCCTTGGTTTACCTGAAGCATGCAACTGAACAATTTGTTCTTTAAACTCTTTTGTGAATGTTCTTCTTTCTCTTTTCGTCATATTGATTTCCTAAGTTTTTATTTGAATCAAGTGTATATGACCTTAACTTTTCTGTCCAACTAAGTGTAACCTATCCACTACTACTAACTAGCCCTTATAGTAAGAAATATAACATAGATGCCCCTTTTCCTTTGAAATTCACCTCTCGATATCCTGTTTTTTCTGCTGTTGTCTCTTTTTAACTTGCTCTTGATGCTGCATTTCCCTTTGAATTTCTCTTTGCTTTTCTGCATTTTTCCCGAGATTCCCGTAAAATATATTGCGATCCTGTTTAAGCATAGACACTTTAGCATAAAGGCTGGATTCATCAGTAATACTGTATTGTTTTTTTAGATAACTCATATTCCGTTTTGCAATATCATATTGCTTAAATTTTGAATAATTTTCTTGTTTAAATTGAGTTTTATCTTCGGACTTTTTATAAGCCTGTATTAATGAATAGCTGTTTTTATAAACAGCAAAACAATCTTTCATTTTATCCAGTTTATATATTTCATCATCAAATAAAGTAAGCTGTTTTTTAAAGTTTTCGATTAAATGATCTTTCTTTAATTCAAGCTCATTAAGTTCTTCCAGTGTGATATTTTTCTTATACAATTGGCTGCTGATCTCATTTAAATAGTCGATATTTTTTTCGTGGCCCACCTGTTCAAACCTCTATTATTTATGAATTTTGCTTGTGATTTGTCGATCCATTGTTTATCAATTACCGACTGCTTAATAGGACCATATTCTTTATTCTCAATCCTATATTTGATTGAGGATTCCAAGTAGTTGATTCCTAATGTTTTTGTTCGCATAAATTTATTTGATTTTGGATTTTTGAAAGATAAATATTTTCCTTGTTTGCTTTCATATCCTTGCTGATCCATCAGGTTCAAAAAATTTTCAAATGAATTAGCTTTTTGAATAGTATTGTCAATAATTCCTTCTAATGTTCCTTTAAATGACTTCTTTTTAGCCCTTGAAACATACTCATTAAATGCTAAATATTTATCCTTTTTCTTTCCTTTATTTTCAATAATGAATAAGCCATGTTCTTTAGATACTCTGTCATTTTCCCTTCTTAAATCATACAGTGAATGTTGCCTGCTGCTATCAAACATTTTTAAGTCCTGAAAGTTAATCGAGTTGAAAATAATATGGTTATGAAGGTTATCTGTTTCGGTATGAGTGATAACGGTATATTGGTGTTTGCCTTTGAAGTAATTCTCTGCTAATTCAACTCCATATTGATGTGCTTGTTCAGGTGTCAAATTATCATCACCATCAAAAGATTGGATAATCATTCTTGCTGATAATTTTTTATTGCTATTATTCTTTTCATTGTAATCAAGCAAAGTAAGTTTAAAATCCCTTTCGATTGTTTCAACATCACATTCATAAGAGGTTACCAATTCTTCATTCGTTTTGTGTTCCTGAAGGCTGTAATTAACTACGGCTTTCAGGTCTTTTACTGGTTGAATCTTGACAATGGACATTCGGATACCTCCAAAAAGAATCTGCTTAATAAACCTCGTATTTATCTAATATTTCTTTAAATGAAAACCAATCATCATCATCAAAAATATTATCTAATTTTGCAAGTTTCATTTTTAATTTTTGAGTATATATAAATATCTCATTTGCAAACTCAATAAGCTTTTCATTATCCAGTGAGAAAATTGTATCTCCATATAAATACTCCCAAACATAATCCTCAATTTCCTTGTCTTGTTGTGGTGACTTCTCGAGTGCTTGAACAACATAAATAAAGTCATCTTTTATCTGTTCATATATTTCCTCTAAAACAATCTTTTTGGGTACTTCTAATTGTTTTTGTTGTAATGCTTTTATTAAATTTTCCTTGTCATTTAAATTTAAATTTTCACTGTTGAAATTCTTCTTCAAGTTGAGAAGCCTGTCATATTCTTTATTCATTAGATTTATGATGATTTTTTGATTTGTTTTTAAAAAATCAATGTCACTATCTGAATAAAATCCGTCTGTATTTATCCTGCGGATTAAGCTGTTAATATTTTTTCCAATGTAATTTATTTCTCTTGCTAAATTTTTATAAACGCTCATATCAACATTTAATTTAAAATGGCTTTTTGCACTTTCTAAAAGGAAAGCAGAAACATAATTATATCCAAGTTGTTTTGCTTTGTTTTGTATAAATTCTCCCATGGTTACCTAATCCATCAATTCCACTCCCCACTTACAAATAATAGGGAGGACGAATATGGACAGGATCTAACCAAGTTTGGCCGGGAAATCATTCAAGCAGCTAAAGCGGAAATACCTATCGATATGCCTCTAATGATGCGTATCTCTGCAAAGGAATATGTAGAAGGTGACTATGGAATAAACGAAAGTATTGCATTCTCTCGAGTTTATCAGGAAGCTGGAGTGGATATATTTGATATTTCTTCTGGTGGAGAAGGTCAAATCGCAGCTTGGGGAAGACCAGGAACACATGCAGCTTATCAAGTGCCGTTAGCTAGACAGATCAAAGAAGCGCTTTAGGTTCCGGTGATAGCTGTCGGCAGACTGGATGATCCAAAGTTAGCAAATGCAATTATCGGGAACGAAGAAGCAGATCTGGTTGCTGTCGGAAGAGGTATGCTGAGAAATCCTTATTGGACATTGGAAGCTGCTAAGCAATTGAAAAAAGAAACAAAAGTTCCGACACAATATTCTACAGGATTTTAAAAAATTGACAGGGTTTAACGAAGGGTCTCATATATCAAAGATAAAGTGATCATCATTACGGTAGATTCAGTGGCATCAGATATCTTTCTTGCTAAAAGAGGTGCAAAAGTTGTTTTGGCAGCAAGAAGTGATTGATTCAAGGGGGCTGTCCAATAAGTCGCTTTTTCGACTTTTGGAAGCCCTTTTTCATATTCGAGAATGTTGGTATATCAACATTCTTGAATTTTAAATTTTATCGGATTCCCCTTTCGGACAGTCCGTTAGATCAATAATTGTTATGGTTTAAAATCTATACTTTTAAAAAATTCAACCGAGAATATCTTGATTTACCAAGCAACCTGGCTGCGGTTCAGGGTGAAAAAAATAAACCACCTGCAATCTTGCAAGTGGTTTGACGGTTATGTGGCTTTCGATTCGGAATCCTGTTCCTTTATGCGATCAAGTGCCATCTCATAAGCATCATTTCCGTAGTTTAAGCAACGTTTCACTCTTGAGATCGTTGCTGTACTGGCACCGGTTTCAGTTTCGATTTTGTGATAAGTATATCCTTCTCTGAGCATTCTTGCTACTTCCAGACGCTGAGAAAGAGATTGAATTTCGTTTACAGTGCACAGATCATCAAAGAAACGATAGCATTCCTCTAGATCTTTTAAAGATAGTATGGATTGAAACAATTGATCGAGCTCTTTGCCGCGTAATTTATCGATTTGCATCGCTATACACCTACTCCTTTACCTGATGAAAGTTCGATTAGATTAGGCACACTCGAGATATGTGGTTTATCTAATGCAGTTAAGCCGTTCATTTCAAAAATGTCTCATATAATCGTACATATAACTTTTACCATTTGTAATGTGATTTGTACAATAATCTACATATCTTTGCATTTAGATAATAATGGATTGTTCCTACACTTTTATATTTTAACGCATTATTGACGGAAAGAGTACCGTTTTTTTCATTACATCGAAGATTCCTCTCGGTGTGACACGAATATAAGGCAGATGTGTACTTTGCAAAAACAATAATGTATAGATCGGATCAGGAAACTTGTAGCCCCTGTCCTTCAATAGGTCTTTTAGCTTCTGCTCCTGAACAAGCAATATATCATACGGAGCAGAGGATGCAGCGCCTCCCAATTGAAGGGGAATTTCATGGATAACTTTCCCGTTCTCAGCAAGCACTATCCCCCCTCCTATTTCTTTGAGCCGCTCAAAGGAGAGGAGAATATCCTCTTTATTTTTTCCAATGGCAAAGATATCCCCCGTATTGGAGTATGAGCTTGCAAAACCTTGTACATGTGTGGCGAAGCCTTTAATTATTGTATTCACACGCCACTTCCCTCTTTTATCCAGAAGAACGAGATAGCTCTCATCGTGGCTAAAAGAAAGCTGATTTCCTGTATGCTCAAGAGAGAGTGAATATGGCTCCAGAATAACTGAATTTCTCATTTTCACGCCAAGCGGCATCGAAAATTGCAGGTCATCAAGTGTCATTGAATAAGAGAGATTCATAGGCTTAATCCCGCATTTTTCCCATTCCGTTTTCACAAATGCATCCTGATTATGTCCTTCCTTCACAAGAAATTTCCCTTTTGATATTACGTATTCCGGATTCGGGTTCGACGGGTCGGATAGAATATTTAATGTGGCCAATCTTCCTGGAGCTATGACGCCGGTCAGGTGCTCAAGATGAAAATATTTTGCTATGTTAAAGGAAGCCATATTATAAGCATCTATTTGTGGAACTCCTTCATCCAAGGCAATAGAGATTAATCGGTTCATCATACCCTCTTTGTAAAAATTAGGTGTTGACCCGTCAGTCGTGTAAAACAAATGATCATAAGTCCTGAAATTTTTCTCATGAAGCTCGCGAAGTATGCTTCTGAGATCCGGCCGAATGGACGAGTGCCGCAAGCCAACATACAGACCAAGCTCCAAGCGTTTCATGACATCCTCGCCTGTCATTGCTTCATGATCACAATCCACTCCGAAAAGTTTCATTTTTGTTAGCGTTTTCAAAGAAGCTCCTGGAAAATGCCCCTCTATCCGTTTTCCCTGTTTTTTCGTTTCAAGCATGCAATGGAGAATTAAATCGTCTCCATCCAACACTCTTGGCCAGCTGGTCAATTCCCCACCTTGAAGGACATCGGGGTGTTCAATCCATTTTTTTCGATAATCAATTGATAATACCTCATCCTCATTTTGAACCTCGGTTTGTAAATCATATCTCGACCACCAATAATACTGAACAGGCTGACGGCTTAGCTCTTTCAATATAGAAAGCGCTTTCTTTTTTCCGCACTGAAGAAGCAGGAATAGGTTATCATTTACGAATGTCGTCGTTCCAAATCGCGACGCATATTCAGCTAACGATTGGGGATTATATAATTGAAAAGGATGGGCATGAGGCTCGATATATCCAGGGACAATGTATTTATTATCACATTCAATGATATTTTTTGCATCCATATCATTGGGAAGATTCGGTCCAACATACACAATTCTATCCTTATGTATCCAAATGTTTGCTTTCTTCCATGTTCTTAAAAATGGATTTAACACATTTGAATTTTGCAAAAGGAGTGTCGGAAGAATTTTTCCATCTATGATATCTACCTGAGTCCGAATTTGACGATTTTTCCAATAAAAGTTACTCTCGGACATTCGCAAACCCTCCTTACGATTTTTACATAATCCTATCACAAATTAAGCGCTTACGCATTAATGTGATTTCACATTTTTTAATTCTATGATAAGGAGTTGAATATTATTATGAAACCGAACATCAATTTAATAAATGCTTTGTTTAGAATTGCTTGCGGATTGACATTGCTCACGATTGCAGGCGCTAATTTTTCAAAAAAGCCTTGGTGTAAAGGATATGTTATGTACATGTTTATAGGAGCACTGAAAGCAGCTTCCGGAATGCTTCAATTCTGCCCTGTCACTTATGTTTGTCAAATGACGGCAAATGAAGGATCTAATGATAATGATAAGGAATCAGAGTCGGCCACCTTTAATCCTTCATAATGGATGGTGATGATTGGACTAAAATTGTGCATTTGGATGTGGGGATGAGGGAAATGCGCATTTATCCCGTGGATCATGTAATTCCAGCTGAGATCCGTGTGCAATTACCTAGTCTCTTACTGTAAAAAAACAATCGACTTCTTTCTCCATAGTTCAAAAACACCTCCACAGCAGATAAACTGTGGAGGTGTTTCGTTACTTATTTTTTGCTTTTATAGCGCGGGTGCCGATATCTTTTCGATAAAACAGCCCCGGACAAATTAGCTCGTCAATGGCTTCGTATGCAGTTTCCCTTGCTTCTTCAAAGGTTTCAGAAAGGGCAGTCACGTTTGCCACCCTTCCCCCGTTTGTTACAAATTGGCCATCTTTATGTTTCGTTCCTGCGTGATAGACGATTACTCGCTCCTGCGTCGTAACTAAATCACCGATCGGAGTCCCGTTTTGATAGGTTCCCGGGTACCCTTCAGAGGCAAGCACGACGCTGACAGCCGCGTTATTTTTCCATTTTAAATCAACTTCACGGTCATTTAGCAAATCAAGGATAACCTGAATAAGATCAGACTCCATTCTCGGCAGAACAACCTGAGTTTCCGGATCTCCGAATCTGGCATTAAATTCGATGACCTTTACTCCATTTTTCGTCAGCATCAGTCCGGCATAAAGCACGCCTGTGAATGAACGGTTTTCTTTGACCATTGCTTTAGCACAGGGATTCAAAACAGTCTCAACTGCAAGACTGACAATGTCTTCAGAAATTTGCGGTACCGGGGAATAAGCGCCCATTCCGCCGGTATTCGCCCCTAAATCATTTTCAAATGCTCGTTTATGGTCTTGGGCAATCACCATAGGATAGACTTTTTCTCCTTTGACAAAGCCCATCAGCGAAAATTCTTCTCCTTCAAGGTATTCCTCGATAACTACAGATGCACTCGCTTCACCAAAGCGGTTGTCCTCAAGAAAATCATAAAGACAGCTGACCGCTTCTTCTAGCGTCATTGCTACAGTAACACCTTTTCCAGCGGCAAGTCCGTCTGCTTTGATCACAATCGGAGCGCCCTTTTCCTCGACGTAGCTCTTTGCCTGTTCAAAGGAAGTAAAGGTTTCATATTCCGCTGTCGGGATCTTGTACATTTTCATCAGATCCTTGGCAAATTGCTTGCTTCCTTCAATGATTGCTGCTTGTTTTGAAGGGCCAAATACAGGAAGGTTTTCTTTTTCAAACTCATCCACAAGGCCTTCGATCAAAGGTACCTCTGGCCCTACGATTGTTAATCCCACATTGTTTTTCTTTGCAAATTCTATCAGGCCTGCGTGATCACTTTCTTCAAGATCCACCAAGGCAGCGACGTCCTTCATGCCATCATTTCCCGGAGCGGCAAAAACCTGTTCCACTATGCTGCTCTCTTTCGCTTTCCAAGCAATGGCATGCTCTCTTCCGCCTTTACCGATAATTAGTACATTCACTTAAGCTCACCTCATTAATGTTTAAAGTGGCGTACGCCTGTAAAGACCATGGCAATGCCATATTCGTCTGCTTTTTTGATTGATTCCTCATCGCGGATCGAACCGCCTGGCTGAATAATGGCTGTAACGCCGGCTTTTGCAGCTTCTTCGACTGTGTCTGGCATTGGAAAGAACGCATCGGACCCAAGCGCACTGCCAGTTGCTTTCTCACCGGCCTGCTCTATGGCAATCTTTGCTGAACCGACACGATTCATTTGTCCTGCGCCAACGCCTACTGTCATATTATCCTTTGCAAGAACGATCGCATTGGATTTCACATGTTTAACAATATTCCAGGCAAGCTTTAAGTCTTCCCATTCCTGTTCTGTAGGTTCTCTTTTCGTTGGAATCGAAATTTTCGCATCATCGAGCTTTAAAGTATCTGTATCTTGAACAAGAAGCCCTCCTTGCACGGAAGTGAGCTGCTTCTCCTTTGATTCAGGAGCATCGACATCAACGGTCAACAAGCGAATATTCTTTTTGCTTGTTAAAATCTGAAGGGCGTCACTTGCAAACGATGGAGCAATAACGATTTCCAGAAAAATTTCATGGAGCATTTCAGCTGTTTCTTTCGTAACCTCTCGATTCAGTGCTACGATTCCTCCAAAGATCGAGGTTGGATCTGCTTCATATGCTTTTGTATATGCTTCTTTAATCGTTGCTCCAGTCCCTGCACCGCATGGGTTCATATGCTTTACGGCAACTGCTGCCGGCCCCGTGAATTCACGAAGGATTTGCAGGGCAGCATCAGCGTCCTTAATATTATTGTAAGATAACTCTTTACCATGAAGCTGCTTCGCCTTAGAGATAGAACCTGCGCTCGGGAATGCGCTTTGGTAAAAGGCAGCTTCCTGATGAGGATTTTCTCCATAGCGGAGGGACTGCTTTTTCTCATAAGTGACCGTATACTGCTCAGGTTCAGTCTCACCGACATAAGCTGTAAGGTAGTCAGCAATCAAAGCGTCATAAGCAGCGGTGTGGCGGAAAACCTTTGCTGCAAGCTCACGGTTTTTCTCAGCTGTCACAGCACCAGTTTCCTTGATTTGCTGAAGGACGGACTCATAATCAGCCGGATCGACAAGAACAGTCACATCCTGATGGTTCTTCGCTGAGGCGCGAAGCATCCCTGGACCGCCGATATCTATATTTTCGATCGCTTCTGCAAACGTCACATCTTGTTTAGAAATAGTTTCTTTAAACGGATACAGATTCACAACAACTAGATCAATCGGCGTAATGCCATGCTCATTCAGCTGAGCCATATGTTTTTCGTTGTCTCTAACAGCAAGCAGACCGCCATGGATATTTGGATGAAGCGTTTTGAGCCTGCCATCCATAATTTCCGGAAAACCGGTAACATCTGAAATACCGATTGTTTCAACCCCGTTTTCCTGCAGGAGCTTATTCGTTCCTCCTGTGGAAATGACTTCAATGCCAAGTGCCGTTAATTCTTTCACAAAAGGCACAAGGTCTTTTTTATTAGAAACGCTAATAAGTGCTCGTTTTACCGTCATGTCTTGTCACCTCAGGTCAATTTTGTTGAAGAAGCTTTTTTATGACTTCCGGGTATAATTCGTGCTCGAGTTTATGCATTTTGTTCTCCAGCTGTTCTCTCGTTTCGCCTTCTTGAATAGGCAGAGCTCTTTGGGCAATAATCGGTCCTGTATCCATTCCCTCATCTACATAATGAACGGTAATTCCCGTCACTTTTACCCCTTGTGTTAATGCTTGTCCGATGGCATCCTTTCCCGGAAAGGCAGGAAGCAAGGAAGGATGAATATTCACAATTCTTTGCGGATAAGCGCGCAGCAAGGTGCTTCCTATCAATCTCATGTATCCTGCAAGGATAATCCACTCTACTTGCCGAAGCTTTAACTGCTCCAAAATGGCCGTTTCAAATTCCTCTTTGCCAGCAAAGGATTTGGGCTGAAACGCGTAGGTCGGCACACCCGCTTTTTCAGCCTTTTCTAATACCTTTGCATTTGGTTTATCAGAAACAACAAGAGCAATTTCGGCATCCCAATTTTCAAGTGACAATCGATTGCATATTGCTTCAAAATTTGAGCCTGTTCCTGAAGCAAATACAGCTATTTTTTTCATAAAGAATTGACTCCGCTAATCGTAACCCCGCTGCCTGCTTGAACACGGCCGATTACATATGCTTTTTCGCCATTTGACTCAAGAAGCTGAATCATCTCTGCCAAATCCTTCTCTTTAATCGCGAGAACAAAACCGATTCCCATATTAAAGACGTTAAACATTTCTTCCTCGCTCATGTTTCCCTTTTCCTGCAGAAAAGGAAAAATAGGAGGAACAGGCCATGAGCCGTTATCAATTTCAATTCCCAGACCTTCAGGCAGCATCCTCGGGAGGTTTTCAATAAATCCTCCTCCGGTTACGTGGGCCATTCCGTCGATCTTGCCAGTGTTCAAAGCCTCAAGTACCGGTTTTACATAAATTTTCGTAGGCTCAAGAAGCTCTTCGCCAAGCGGACGATTAAACGGAGAATAGCTTTTATTCAAATCCAATCCTGCTTCTTCTAACAGAACTTTACGAACAAGGGAAAAGCCATTGCTATGGAGTCCGCTAGAGCTCAGACCGATTAAAAGATGGCCGGCTTCTATTTTTTTACCCGTAACGATTTCGTCTTTTTCAGCCACACCAACTGAAAAACCAGCGATATCGTATTCCTCTTCTGAGTACAGCCCCGGCATTTCGGCCGTTTCGCCGCCGACAAGAGCTGACCCTGATTGTTCACATCCGTCGGCTACACCTTTGACGATGGCTTCTATTTTTGCCGGATCTGCTTTACCGACTGCAAGATAATCCAGGAAGAATAAAGGCTCCGCTCCTTGAGCAAGCACGTCATTGACACACATAGCTACGGCATCAATTCCGATCGTATCGTGTTTGTCCATTTGGAACGCAAGCTTCAGCTTCGTTCCTACTCCATCAGTGCCGGAAATAAGAACTGGTTTCTTATAGGACAGCTCAGATAAATCAAACATGCCCCCGAAGCCTCCGAGTGCACCCATTACTCCTGCACGCTTCGTACGCTCGACATGCTTTTTCATGCGTGTGACGGCTTCATATCCTGCTTCAATATCCACACCTGCATTTTTATATGCTTCAGACATCAGTGTCACTCCCTTAGGTCGATGATCGATTACTTGTTTAATACGGCTTCTTTTACATGCGGAAGAACTGTGTCCTGATAAATTTCAGTAGGGTATTTGCCCGTAAAGCAAGCGAGACAATGGCCACGCCGTTCTCCTTCATATTGTCTTCCGACTCCGTCCAATAGCCCATCCACACTTAAAAAGGATAGCGTATCTGCTCCGATTTCTTTGCGAATCTCTTCAGCAGAATGGGATGATGCAATCAATTCTTCATGAGTTGACGTATCGATCCCGTAAAAGCACGGGTGCGCGATCGGCGGCGAGCTGATTCGTACATGTACTTCCGTTGCCCCGGCTTCCCTGAGCATCGTGACAATTCTCCTGCTCGTTGTGCCGCGGACGATTGAGTCATCTACCATAACGACACGTTTCCCTTCTACAACTCCGCGCACTGCAGAAAGCTTCATACGTACACCTTGCTCTCTTAAAGCCTGTGATGGCTGAATAAACGTCCGTCCGACATAGCGGTTTTTAATCAGGCCAAGCTCATACGGGATTCCGGTTGCTTCGGCAAATCCGATCGCTGCTGAGATGCTTGAATCAGGTACTCCAGTGACAACATCTGCCTCAACAAAAGCTTCTTCAGCCAGTTTTTTCCCAAGATTTTTTCTCGCGCTATGAACATTTATTCCATCAATATTACTGTCCGGTCGCGAAAAATAAATGTATTCCATACTGCAGATTGAACGGTTAATATTCATCGAGAAGCGATCTGATGTCAGCCCTTCATCATTAATAATCAAAAGCTCTCCCGGCTCCACATCACGCAAATAGGTTGCGCCTACCACGTCAAAGGCACACGTTTCAGAAGCAACGACATAAGCATCGCCGAGCATCCCGAGAGAAAGCGGGCGCAATCCGTTTGGATCAAGGGCCACAATCATTTCAGTCTCTGTCATGAGTAAGAAAGCATAAGCCCCTTTAAGCATACTGAGTGCATTCTTTACCTGATCCTTCAATGTAAAATGGCCGCTTCGTTTAATTAGATGGGCAAGGACTTCTGTATCTGATGTCGTCTGAAAAATGCTGCCTTGTCCTTCAAGCTGATGCTTCAAATGTGTCGCGTTGACAAGATTTCCGTTATGGGCTAGCGCAAGGCCTCCGTTTTGGGAACGGAAAAGGAGCGGCTGGACATTTTCATAGCCGCCTCCGCCTGCTGTTGCATAACGGACGTGTCCGATTGCGCCTCTTCCTTTTAGATTATTTAATTCTCCATTGCCAAAAACTTCAGTTACAAGCCCCTGACCTTTATGAAAAGACAGATTATCGCCGTTCGTACAAACAATACCGGCTCCTTCTTGCCCTCTATGCTGAAGGCTGTGCAGCCCGTAATACGTTACTTGTGGAGATTCTTCGTGCCCCCAAATTCCGAATAAGCCGCATTCTTCATTTAATCCCTTGATTTCAGCAAACATGGGATAGCTCCTTTCCACGCTTGTTCTAGCTCATCTACGCTCGCGTGAATCATTTGTTTTCCATCTTTATCTGCAACAGAAAGCACGCCTGACGAAGTAACTTCACCAATCAAATTCGCATCGGGGATGATTTTTTCAAACGAGTCTTTATCTTCTTTTTTCACAGAAACGACAAATCGGGATTGAGTTTCACTGAACAGATTAACAACTGCATCGCCAAAAAGTTTAATTTCCGCGCCTAGACCATCCGTAGACATGATGCTTTCAGCAAGTGCCACCGCAAGGCCGCCTTCAGCAAGATCATGAGCAGATTGGACAACACCGGAACGAATCGCTTTGAGTAGCGAATCCTGGCGTTCTTTTTCAATCTTTAAATCTAATTCTGGAGCTTTGCCGAAAATGCGTCCCTCAGTAAGCTTTTGCAGCTCGCTGCCGGCAAATTCTTCTTTTGCCTCGCCGATGACGTAAACGGCATCGCCCGCTTGCTTAAATGCTTGAGTCGTAATATAATCCGTGTCTTCAATTAATCCAACCATTCCTACAACCGGAGTAGGGTAGATGGCTGTTCCGCTCGTTTCATTATATAGAGAAACGTTACCACCGATGACTGGAGTATTTAGGATGCTGCACGCTTCACTCATTCCGTCAACCGATTTTTCGATTTGCCAGAAGATTTCCGGTTTTTCCGGATTTCCGAAATTTAAGCAATCTGTAATAGCAAGAGGGGTTCCTCCCGAGCAGACGATGTTTCGCGCTGCTTCAGCAACAGCAATGCGACCACCAACCTCTGGGTCTAAATACAAGTATCTGGAGTTGCAATCCGTTGTCATCGCCAGAGCTTTTTTGGTGCCTCTGATTCTTAAAACCGCCGCATCTGAACCGGGCGCAACAACCGTATTGGTTCGAACCATATAGTCATATTGGTCAAATACCCATTCTTTGCTTGCAATGGTTGGCTGCTTTAACAAATCAAGCAAGGTTTGCTTTGCATTAGTTACTTTAGGCACTGGAACAATTGTTTCAAGGAATTCTTGATAATATGCCGGTACTTTCGAAGGCTTATGGTAAACAGGTGCTTCTTCAGCCAAAGCATCGACAGGAAGCTCAGTTACGACTTCTCCTTTATGCAGAAGACGAAGCATTTTATCATCTGTAACATGGCCTACCGATACGGCTTCAAGGTCGTATTTCTTGAAAATATCGACGATTTCTTGTTCACGTCCGCGCTCGATTACTAGCAGCATACGCTCCTGAGATTCAGACAGCATCATTTCATAAGGAGTCATTCCTGTTTCCCGCTGAGGAATCAGATCGAGGTTCATCTCAATACCAGAGCCTGCTTTACTTGCCATCTCTGCGCTTGAGCTTGTTAAGCCTGCTGCACCCATATCTTGAATTCCGACAAGTGCATCGTTCTTGATTACTTCTAAGCAGGCTTCCAAAAGAAGCTTCTCCATAAACGGATCTCCCACTTGGACCGCCGGACGCTTCGAATCTGATTCATCCGTTAACTCTTCAGAAGCAAAGGTGGCGCCGTGGATTCCGTCGCGGCCGGTTTTCGCTCCTACGTACATAACGGTATTGCCAACGCCCTTCGCTTGGCCTTTTTGAATATCATCATGATTGATTAAACCGACACACATGGCGTTGACAAGCGGATTTCCTTCGTAGCAATCTTCAAATTGGATTTCTCCGCCGACTGTCGGAATGCCGATACAGTTTCCATACCCCGCAATTCCTGCCACTACTTCTTCAAACAAGTATTTCACGCGAGGTGAAGTCAGTTCGCCAAATCTAAGCGAATTTAAGATTGCAATCGGGCGGGCTCCCATTGAAAACACATCACGAATAATTCCGCCGACTCCTGTAGCAGCCCCTTGATAAGGCTCAATGGCTGACGGGTGGTTGTGAGATTCGATTTTAAATACGACTGCTTGATTATCGCCGATATCGACAATTCCCGCTCCTTCTCCAGGACCTTGAAGAACCTGAGAGCCTTCTGTCGGGAATTTGCGAAGCACAGGCTTCGAATTTTTATAGCTACAGTGCTCGGACCACATAACTGAAAAAATACCGATTTCTGTGTAATTTGGCAGCCGTCCGATGATAGATTCAATTAACGCGAACTCTTCATCACTGACACCCATTTGCCTATAGAGCTTTTCTTCTTTAATCTGTTGTTTACTTGGTTCAAGCAGTAGTGACATGAGTTTCCCTCCAATTTTTCACGATCGATTGAAACAGCTTCAGACCATCCGCGCTTCCAAGCATGGAATCCACCGCACGCTCGGGATGGGGCATCATCCCCAGAACATTCCCGTTTTCATTCACAATCCCCGCAATATCTTCGAGGCTTCCGTTCGGATTGTCTCCATAAACAAAAGCGATTTGATTGTTTTTCTTTAATGATTCTAACGTCTCTTCGTCACAATAATAATTTCCTTCGCCATGGGCAATCGGAATAGTAATGGACCCGTTTTTTCCGTACATGCTTGTAAACATTGTTTCGTTATTCTCTACGACCAGCTCAACAGGGCGGCAGATGAATTTCAGATCTTTGTTTCTTCTCATGGCACCAGGAAGGAGGCCTAATTCAAGCAGCACTTGAAATCCGTTGCATACACCGAGAATGGGCTTTCCTGCATTTGCAGCTTTTTTCACTGCCTTCATCACATTGGAAAAACGTGCGATGGCACCAGAACGCAAATAGTCGCCGTAGGAAAATCCGCCGGGAAGCAGAATGCCATCATAGCCGTCGAGATCTGTTGAATCATGCCATACGTAGTCTACTTCTTCGCCAAGCTCATCGGCGATGGCATGGTACATATCAATATCACAGTTTGAGCCCGGAAATACTATGACCGCAAATTTCACTGTGCGACAACCTCCTCAACCTCATATGTGTAATCCTCAATGACCGTATTTGCCAAAAGCTTTTCGCACATTTCTTTTACCAATACATCAAGATCTTTATTAGACTTTTCAATGGTCAGTTCCATGTATTTACCGATACGGACTTCTTGAACCTCTTTGTAGGACATGCTGTGCAAAGCGTGCTGCACTGCAGTTCCCTGTGGATCCAATACGCTCTCTCTTAACGTTACAAATACTTTTACTTTATACATATTACTGCCTCCTTAGTCTTTTAAAAATCTCTTCATATGCATCTGTTAGCTGCCCTAAATCTCTTCTGAACACGTCTTTATCCAGCTTTTCATTCGTTTCTGCATCCCATAACCTGCACGTATCGGGAGAAATCTCATCTGCCAAGAGCACTTGGCCGTTATTATCGATACCAAACTCAAGTTTGAAATCTATTAATCTCACATTGCAATCTGCAAAAATTTGAACCAGCTCTTGATTGACCCTTTTCGTAATAGATTTTATTGTGTCTACTTGTTCAGGAGTTGCCGCTTTTAATATCCAAATATGATCTTCTGTAATGAGCGGATCACCAAGAGAATCATCCTTGTAGTAAAACTCAAGTAAAGGCTGCTCCAATGCAATGCCTTCCTCTATCCCGAGTCGCTTTGCCATGCTTCCGGCAGTAACATTCCTAACAACTACTTCTAAAGGAACTATCGTAACTTTTTTGATAAGCTGTTCGGTTTCAGAAACTCTCTCCACGAAGTGGTTTTCAATCCCTTGTTTATCAAGCCACTCGAAAATCAAGCTTGAGATTTCGTTGTTTAATCGTCCTTTTCCAGCAATCGTCGCTTTTTTTTCCCCATTAAAAGCTGTCGCAGAATCCTTGTAAGAAACGAATAGAATATCATCATGATCTGTTTTAAAAATCTGCTTCGCTTTTCCTTCGTATAAAAGTTCCTGTTTCGTTATGTTCAAGAAAAGGCCTCCCTAATAGCGTTTTGGCAAAAATGTTGACAGGACTGCCCAGGAAAAGAGGCTGTCAAACTAGCCTCTTTAAGATAATCCAAGACGTTCAAAGATCAAATCAACGTTCTTCAAGTGATAGTTATAATCGAAGCAATCATCAATCTTCTCAGCAGACAGACGGGAGGTAATTTTCTCCTCCGCTTCAACCAGCTGGCGGAAAGGAACTTGCTTCTCCCATGCTTCCATTGCTTTTGGCTGCACTGTGTCGTATGCTTCTTCACGAGATAGACCAGTATCGATTAAAGCAAGCAGTACGCGCTGGGAATAAATCAATCCAAGTGTCCGATCCATGTTTCGTTTCATATTTTCAGGGAAAACCGTTAAGTTCTTAACGATGTTCGCAAATCGGTTCAGCATATAGTTAAGGGCTATTGTCGCATCCGGCAAAATAATTCTCTCAGCGGATGAGTGGGAAATATCTCTTTCATGCCAAAGCGGAACGTTTTCGTAAGCCGTTATCATATGACCGCGGATTACACGGGCGATTCCAGTCATATTTTCTGAACCGATCGGGTTGCGCTTATGAGGCATAGCCGATGATCCTTTTTGGCCTTTGGCGAAAAATTCTTCTACTTCACGAGTCTCACTTTTTTGCAGCCCGCGAATTTCAACCGCAAATTTTTCGATGCTCGTTGCAACAAGAGCAAGGGTTGACATATAGTCGGCATGACGGTCTCTTTGCAACGTTTGTGTAGAAATAGGTGCTGCTTTCAAGCCCAGCTTTTCACAGACGTAAGCTTCAACAAAAGGGTCAATGTTCGCGTAGGTTCCGACCGCACCAGAAATCTTGCCAAATTCAATTCCGGCTTTTGCCTGCTTAAACCTTTCCAAATTGCGCTTCATTTCTTCGTACCAAAGACCTAGCTTGAGGCCAAATGTTGTCGGTTCAGCGTGGACTCCGTGTGTACGTCCCATCATCACTGTATACTTATGTTCCATAGCTTTTTCTTTTAGTATGTCAATAAATCTCTCAATATCCTTGAGCAATATGTCATTTGCCTGTTTTAATAGATAGGAAAGAGCGGTATCAACTACGTCTGTTGAGGTTAAGCCGTAATGAACCCATTTCTTTTCTTCTCCAAGTGTCTCTGAAACAGCACGGGTAAATGCAACAACATCGTGCCTTGTATCTTGTTCGATCTCAAGGATGCGATCGATATCGAATGAAGCATTCTCGCGCATAACAGTTACATCGTTTTTCGGAATTACCCCGAGCTCCGCCCATGCTTCACAAGCTAATAACTCAACCTCAAGCCACGCTTGAAATCGATTTTGATCTGTCCAAATCGCAGCCATTTCAGGCCTTGAATAACGTTCTATCATCTTTGGTCAACCTCCGCATAGTTCGTCCATTTTGCTGTTAATTCTTTTATCAAGTTTTCATTCGGTTCTCTTACAAATGTGATATGTCCCATTTTTCTTCCCGGCTTCGCTTCATGCTTGCCATAAAGGTAGAGCTTTGCATCCTGCAGCCAGTTCAGGTTTTCTTGAATCAATTCAATTTCTTTGCCTAACATGTTTACCATTACTCCTGATTGCAAGAGTTTCGTTTTCCCAAGAGGAAGGCCGCATACTGCGCGGATATGCTGTTCGAATTGGCTCGTCTCGGTTAAATCGAGTGTATAGTGCCCGGAATTATGAGGCCTTGGCGCCAATTCATTGACATACAGCTTTCCGTCCTTTGTTAAGAACAACTCTACAGCAAGTGTTCCTACAAGCTTTACATGTTCAGCAAGCTGAATCGCAAGCTCCGTTGCCTCTCTCTGAACCTCTTCTGCTGCTCTGGCCGGTACAATAGACTGAAACAGCACGTTGTTTTTATGAATATTTTCTGCCACAGGAAAGGTCGTCATTTCTCCCGTAACCGATCTTGTCACAATGACAGACAGCTCCATTTCAAATGGAATCCAGCTCTCCAATACACACGTTCCATGCTCCAGAAGCTTGGCCGCCTCCGTCAGTTGTTCTTTGCTCCTAAGTACATGCTGTCCTTTGCCGTCGTAACCGCCACGGCACGTTTTTAAAACAGCAGGAAAACCAAGCGCGTTTAATCCGCTTTGCAGATCCTCGATACTATGAATGACCCGATAAGGCGCCACAGTACATCCCGCTTGTTCAATTCCCTTTTTTTCTGTTTCCCTGTTTTGCGTCATTAAGAGCAGCTCACTTCCTTGAGGAAGATAAGCATTTTCTTTTAACCAAACAAGCGAGTCATAGTCGATATTTTCAAATTCATACGTAATGACGTCACTGATTTCAGCTAGCGATTGAATGGCATCGAAATCGCCGTAGCCAGCAGTAATTTCTTGATCAGATACCTGGCCGCACGGAGATCCCGGAGTCGGGTCTAATACCGCTACTTTATACCCCATGTTTTTGGCGGAAATCGCCATATGCTTGCCAAGTTGTCCTCCCCCGATTATGCCGATTGTTGATCCAGGTAAAATCAATTGATTAGACAAGCTGATCACTGCTTTCCATGACTTTTTCTTTTAATAGTTCTCTTCTTTCATCAAGCTTCAGTGCAAGCTCTTCATCGAATGCAGAGAGAATTTGGGCAGCAAGCAAACCGGCATTGGTCGCACCTGCCTTGCCAATCGCAACTGTCGCTACCGGAATTCCCCCCGGCATTTGCACGATAGACAGCAATGAATCCATTCCTTGCAAGGCTTTGGATTGAACCGGTACGCCGATAACAGGAAGAGTCGTTTTTGCTGCGACCATACCAGGTAGATGCGCCGCTCCTCCAGCTCCTGCAATAATTACTTTTAACCCTTTTTTTCTGCCTTGTTCTGCATATTCAAACATTAAATCCGGCGTACGATGTGCAGAAACAACTTTTTTTTCATACGGGATTTGAAGCTCGTCAAGTATGTCACACGCGTGCTTCATCGTTTCCCAATCTGATGCGCTTCCCATGATGACGCCCACTTTAGGCTGCATACCGATTTCACCCTCTATCACTTCTTTATTCCATAAAAAATGCCCGTTTCTGATGCAATTCTATTAGGAAGCAGCACAAAACGAGCATGGTTGGCTATCGCAAGTCTCGTTACCTGTGATATCCATGTCTGTTATAGGTTCACTTTCCTTCATAGTCCAATGATTTAAGGTCATTGGGTAGAGACTTATGGGCCGTATTCCCAAGATTATATGAGGTCGTGTTCATTTGTCATGTTTATCTTAACAACACACAAATCAATTGTCAACGAAATTTCGAACGATATTATTATCTATCCAATTAATGTTCGGTTTTTAACTCAACTTCCCTTCAAAAATCGTTTTTTTGCCGTGTGGAACAATTTGAATAGCTCCATTTTCTGTTTGTTCTTTGAAAATCGGCTCTTCCATTTTTCTTACAGGCAAGTACCCTTCTTTTTTCATTTGGTCAAGCACCTGCTCGATCGTTTGCCCTTCATTCACTTCAAATCGTTTCTTCTTTGGCTTGGACATTATTTTTTGATTCTCCTTTTCTTAACGGCCTTCACCCAGAATCCGCCATGGATTGTTTTCGGTTCATAGGAAATAATAAATGCTTTGCTGTCGAGATTATTAATCGTTTCATAGAGCTGCAGCTCATATTTTCTCGGCGTCAGGATCTGCATGGCTGTCCGGTCTCCTTCTAGTCCCCCAGCTACCCAGTTGGTTACTCCGTATCCTTTTTCCCTCAGCTGTTTTGGAAGGTCCAAGTCCAGTTCTTTCGTAATCACATTTACAGTAATATACCCGAGTGCCAGCTTTTCTTCGATTTTCATTCCGACAATCACGCCAATGCCAAATCCAATCGCATAGGCCAAAATATTTTGGATTTGATTTAAGTTATTTAAAACCAGCCCTAAACCTATAACGTAAACAAAAACTTCAATCGTACTAATAAAAGCTGCCATGTACCGTTGGCCTTTAAGAGTTAAAATGATTCGAATGGTGTTAAAAGAGACATACACAATATTAACTAAGAGAATAATCAGAATCATTAAAAAACTGTTGGAAAGTATAGCTTCCATGCCATGCTCCCTCCTGACTTTTGCTTCTTTTTAAAATGTAGAAACAAGTTATATTTTACCTTTGATTACGCACAATGTAAAAAACAGTCCTTCTATACATTAAATATTTCCTCTTTACGCTAATAAAAAACACGGCGCTTAAAAACGCCGCGTCTATCCTTTTCTCACTTAAAGAGGAATAAGCGAAGATAATAGATAGTCCGAAATAAATCTCCAAATGAAACCCACAAACGCTGCCTGAATGAGCAAAGCTATACCCGCACAATAGAACAAGTCTATCAGCGGCCGACTACTGCTTTTATACGCACTTTCAATTAGAGCATAAATTGAAAACAGATAGTAGCAAAATCCGAAGACAGATAGAATTGATGTCAAAAAAATCAAATGCGGTATTGAAAACACCATCCATAGCAGTGTGAGTGTAGTTACAGGAACAAAGAGAACACTTAATCGATTAAGTACATTTCTAAACGCAAATGGATATCTAATTATATATTTCGAAACGACCCAAATCGAACCGGCTGAGATTAGCAGGAATGTGAAAGCAAATAATAGCACGAAAAAGAATGCCTCATAAAACGGGTAAGAAACACCGAATCCAAGCACTCGCTCCCTGCTTGCCCGCAACTGAATAAAATTCCCAAGGGAAAAAAGCACAGTAAAAAGAAACAATGAAACATATCCATATTTCGCGCTTTTTTCATCAGCAGCCCTCATTGCAGCCAGAGGGCTTTTCAATACGGAATAAAAATAGCTTAAGTAACGCAAAACAGATCCGCCGAAAGCCCTGAAGCCAGATACATATTTATTCGCAGAGGGCTTCTCGCTGTTTTTCGTTCGCGTTTTAGCTTTCGTTTGTTTTTTTGCTTGATTTCTCGAAACCCTCGATAAGCGGGATTGTTCTTCCACGGTTTCTTCCTCTACAGCGGAAGCTTCCTCCCGTTCATTATGATCATCGTTGTATCTATCTTTATTACGCATTTCTTCCATAATATTGATTCTCCTCGTTATTGAATAAATAAAAAAACCCGCAAAATATTCATCAAGCGAATCTTATTCTATATTAAAGTAACGAAAACTGCTGATTTCGTCAAAAGCATTTTTCGCATGCTATAACTAGACGTACGAACCAGTGCTTTCGTTTCAATAATGACTCTGGACATCGTTCAAATCAAAAAAACCGGCTCTGCCAAATAGGCTGAGCCGGCTCTTACCTTCTATCGCTCACTTTAAAAAGACAAAATACAAAATAAAAATCACAAACAATCCGTACATAATCGGATGAATTTCTTTTGCTTTCCCTTTGGCAATCATCGTAACAGGATAAAAAATGAATCCCATCGCAATTCCGGTCGCAATGCTATATGATAACGGCATAGCGATCATCGTTAAGAAAGCTGGCACGGCAATTTCAAACCGATTCCATTCAATCTTATTGAGTGATGAAACCATCAATACTCCTACAATAATTAACGCAGGTGCCGTTACTTGCGGTGTCACCACACCCAATAATGGTGAGAAGAAGAGCGACAATAAAAACAGCAAGCCTGTTACGACTGCAGCAAAGCCGGAGCGTGCACCAGCTGCCACTCCCGCTGTTGATTCAATATACGCGGTAGTTGTTGAAGTACCTAAAATCGCGCCGATCGATGTCGCTGTAGAATCCGCAAGCAACGCTTTTCCTGCTCTTGGAAGCTTATTATCCTTCATTAGCCCGGCTTGATTAGCCACTCCGACCAACGTTCCCGCTGTGTCAAAGAAATCAACAAATAAAAAGGTTAATATGACGATCAGCATATGAATGGTGAAAATTTGGTCTAAATTGAATAAAGCTTGTCCAAAGGATGGCTCCAGACTTTGAATCGGGCCGACAATAGCTTGAGGTGTCTGGATCAGTCCAAAGATCATACCGGCAATTGCAGTCAGAATCATTCCGATAAAAATGCCGCCATATACACGAAGAACCATTAAGATAATAGTCACGACCAAGCCAAATACAGTAAGCAGAGTTGTACCGCTTCGTATGTCTCCAAGGCCGACGAGTGTTTCCGGATTTCCAACGACAATACCGGATTCCTTAAAGCCGACAAAGGTAATAAACAAACCGATCCCCGCTCCTACCGCAAGCTTTAACTCATGCGGAATTGCATTAATAATTTTTTCGCGCAAGCCGCTTAAAGATAGGAGAATAAAAATAATACCTGAGACAAAGACACCCGATAAAGCGGTTTGCCAAGGAATCCCCTGACCTAATACGACCCCAAAGGTGAAAAATGCATTTAAGCCCATCCCCGGCGCCAGTGAAATCGGGTACTTTGCAAGAATCCCCATCACGAGGGATCCGATTGCAGCCGCTAACGCAGTTGCTGTAAAAACAGCATTAGGATCCATTACTTTTCCCAAAATGCTCGGATTAACAAATAATATATAAGCCATGGATAAAAAAGTTGTTAAACCACCGATAATTTCAGTACGAAAATTTGTACCAAGCTCGTCAAATTGAAAGTAGTTTTTCAAAGCATGGTTCCCCTCTCTATGAAATGAAATACTTAGTTGAATAAGAAATCGTTCTTATTTTATAAGATCACTTGGACATTTTACCAACAATCGATTTTGAATTCAATATAAAAACGGACATTATAGTGAATAATGTCCGTTTTGTTCGTAAATTATTCCCACTCAATTGTAGCTGGCGGCTTGCTGGTAATATCGTAAACAACACGGTTAATATGCTTAACTTCGTTTACGATACGTGTAGAAATTTTCTCTAATACATCCCATGGAATGCGGGCCCAGTCTGAGGTCATTCCGTCAATTGACGTAACAGCCCGGATCCCGATTGTGTAATCATACGTGCGGGCGTCACCCATTACCCCTACGCTTCGGATGTCAGGAAGAACAGTGAAATACTGCCAAATGTCTTTTTCTAAATCTGCATTTGCAATTTCTTCACGGAGAATCGCATCAGATTCCCTCACAATTTCCAGCTTTTCTTCTGATATTTCGCCTAAGACGCGAATTCCAAGTCCCGGACCTGGGAACGGCTGGCGCCAAACGATTTCATCAGGAATTCCCAGCTCTGTTCCAAGAGCACGAACCTCATCTTTGAAAAGCGTATTAAGCGGTTCTATCAGCTTGAATTGCATATTTTCAGGCAGTCCGCCTACATTGTGGTGAGACTTGATCGTTTGTGCCGTTGCTGTCCCGCTTTCAATGATATCCGTATATAGTGTTCCTTGGGCAAGGTAATCAATACCTTTTAATTTTTCAGCTTCATCATCAAATACATAAATGAATTCATTGCCAATAATTTTTCGTTTTTGTTCAGGATCCGAAACACCCTTCAGCTTGTCTAGGAAACGGTCCTTTGCATCCACCTTAATCACATTCATTTGGAATCCTTCGCTAAAGGTTTTCATAACGCCTTCTGCTTCGTCCTTACGAAGAAGTCCGTGATCGACAAAGATACAGGTGAGCTGGTCACCAATTGCCTTGTGTATCAAAACAGCAACAACCGAAGAGTCAACGCCTCCGCTCAGGGCACATAAAACGTTTTTATCCCCGACAGTTTCACGGATTTTTTCCATTTCGACTTCAATAAAATTTTCCATTGACCAATTTCCATTACATTGACAAACATCAAACACAAAATTTTTCAATAAATCATTGCCGTATTCCGAATGGCGAACTTCCGGATGAAATTGAACACCATACCATTTTTTATCTTTTTTGCTCATTGCTGAATTCGGACAATGGCGGCTTGTCGCGTCAACAGAAAACCCTTCTGGCACTTGAACCACTAAATCTCCGTGACTCATCCAGACAACTTGTTCATTCGGGAGGCCTTTGAACAAATCTGGTTCTCCCTCAATATGTATGTCAGCTTTCCCGTATTCACGTTCGGAGGCTGCTTCAACTTTTCCTCCAAGATAATGAGTCATAATTTGCATGCCGTAGCATATCCCTAAAATCGGAATATCAAGTTCAAATATTTTTTCATCACAGCGAAAGGCTCCTTCATCATTAACGCTGTTCGGCCCGCCGGATAAGATAATTCCTTTCGGGTTCATTTGCTTGATCATGTCGGCAGTTAATGTATGTGGATGCAGTTCACTGTACACACCGAATTCTCGGATTCGCCGGGTAATTAATTGATTGTATTGACTACCGAAATCAAGGACAAGAACCATTTCATTCGTGATGTTCGTCATAATATTACACCTCTGGTATTTTATAGTATCGAAGAAAATAAATAAAAAACCGGAAATCCGCACATAAAAATGAAGGCAGAAATCCGATTTGTGTATCCAATGGTTCTGCCTTCATAGTCAGGCCATTTACGGCGGCCCGGTAGAAACTCTTGAACCTTATTATCAAGGATATATGAAGGGAATTTACTTTAATTTTCACTTATTCTAACAACAGGACAAGGGAAGGTCAATACTAACTCTTTTTAATTAAATTTTCCCATAATTCAATTGAATGGCTCCAGAGCGTATGTGTGCTCTCATTTCTGTAAACTGCACGTTCATACTTTTCAGTTAATGCTTGCATATCCGTCGTCTGATATATTTCATCGACTCTCTTGGCAAATTCACGCAGCGTTTGTCCATCTTCTTTTCTTAAGCCTTTCCTTTTGAGCTGTTTTAGCAGTGCATCATAAGCTTGGAAAAATACCTCATCTTCATTTTTGTTTTTCAGTCTGGCAATCACTAGATAAGGAAGCCATTTTGCACGGAAAAAATACAAGACAATGGACAAGACAATAATAATCGCTGCCGCTGTATACCAAAACCAATCCGCCACTTCAAAAAATAACGGCGACCTGTCATTTGCTGACCCTGCTGCCTGGTTATTATCCTGAGGCTGTTCCTGCGGTTTTTGTTCTTGTTGAACAGGTTCTTCCGGCTGCTGGTCTGCCTGAGGAGTATCCGGGACAGGTGTGTCACTGCCTGTATTAGTTTCTTCAGTAATTTGCTCAGGACTCGTGAATCCTTTTGTCGGTTCAAAAGTTACCCAGCCTTGTCCGGGAAAATACGCTTCCACCCATGAATGGGCATTGTTGTTACTTACTTCATAGCGTCTTATGTCCCCATCAACTGTTTGGGCATAATCTCCGGAAGTGTACCCTTTTACCCAACGCGCCGGAATGCCTGATAACCTCAAGAGAACGATCATCGCAGAAGAAAAGTTGTCACAGTAACCAAGTTTCGTTTCAAATAAAAATTGATCAACATAATCTTCATTCTCTGACGGTAGTGCTACATCGTTTGTTTCATAAGAAAACTCACTCGAACCGAGGTATTCTTCAATTGCCTTTGCTTTATCGTACATATTCCCTTCATTTCGGGTCAATTCGTCTGACAGATCCTTTACCCGCTGCGGCAATGATTCTGGTAGCTGAAGAAAGTCCTCCAAATCGAGGCTTTCAATCTCATTTTCTGTAGGAACATTTACTTTCTTCAACTCATTCAGCTTATAAATCGGTGAGTCAAACGTTAGCTCATATTCTCCCAGATTACGGAGTCTTTTGTCTTCATCGCGTAGTGGTTCGATTCTTTCTACGGTTGGATTAATCTCCAGGGGAACCGAATCTTTCTGGTCCACATTATTCAATCCAAGGGGATACATCAAGTGGTTAAACCTGTAATTTTGATCCACATTGATTTTCATTGAATATTCTTTACTGTTAACCGTATTTTCAAACCAATGATTTGTAAGTGACCCCGAACGCAATCGAACCGAAGGGCTTGTATCACCGCTTTCCAGCCAGCCTTTTCCTGTGTAGATATTTTTCGTCTCCACTCTAAAGTAAGCTTTCTCTTCACCTTCCCAAGTGAAAACCTGCGTATTATCAGGTGCAAAAGGCCCGCCTAAACTTTCATCATTTGTACCATAGCCGACTTTATTTGCCCCTGCTCCATTGTCTCCTCTTGAAAAGGATTGGATAAACGGAACTGGATCGTTCCAGATTGGAGCCGACTTAGGAGCAGCGATACCAATACTTGCCGCCGCAAATATAAATACAAATAATGGGGCAATCCATTTGATAATTTGAGGTCGTTTTATATCGATCCGTTCTTTTATCCTGAGACGTTCAATATAAAGCAGCCCCAGTAACGTGAAGCCTATGAAAACGATACGAACAATCGCAATTGTTGCATCGTATGGAGAAAATGTATCGAGTACCGTCACGTAAATAAGCGTCATTAAGAAAAAGAAAAAGATTTTGTGTTGAAAAATCACCCAATAGTGCAGCAGATACACTAGCAGCCATAGCAACACAAAGAAAAGCAGCGTTCGAAAAGAAGGTGTCATGTCCTGCCATAGTCCCGATCCAATAAACGATAAATTGGATGCAATGTCTTCAGTAAACACGCTGATCCACGAAATATTCAAAAACATATCTTCATTGAAAAGCAGCTGAAGTGCAATCGCAATATACCCAAAAACAATCGGTAAAATGAAGTACCATTTGAATTTAAAATAAGTCAACAGAAAGGAAAGCCCGACAAAGATAACAAAAAATGTAGTCGATCCTGTGTCAGTAAAATCTTGAAGCGGACGAAGCCACTCCAGCAGAAGAAAAAACGCCAGCACATAAAAGACAAGCGAATGAATCAGTCCTTTGTGCTGCTTTTGTCCATCCATTCAATATTCACCTCTTTGAACCGATTAGGTGTTTCGCCTTAAAAAAGCTATATGACGGCTACGTCAATTTTTTGTTTTTTCAATCTGTCAATAATCACTTTTTCTTCTTGAGAAATCCCAATATCTCTTTTCTTCACCAAATATAGCGTTGTCTGGGAATAAGAAATACCAGTTTCAATCTTTCGCAACAAGTCTAAATTGACTTCTGATGTAATGATAAATTTAACTGCATTTCGGACGGTTTGGCTGCCAAGCTCTCTTTCCAAAATTGCACTTAGCGGGTAAGGAGAATTTGGTTCTACGAGTGCCAAATGGTAAAAAATCTTATTTAAGTGCTGCTCTCCGTGCTGAATAGGAAACACTGCTCTATCCTTGCCGACAGAAGAAAAACCGACATCTGCCCCTGCACGTAGCGCAGCCCGCACAATAGATGCAGCCAGCGTAACCATTTCTTCGAAAGAATCTGATTTTGATCTATCCATAAGAATATAAAGATCCTGGCTTTTTGACTGCTCAAATTCCTTCGTCATTAAACGGTCTCTTCTTGCAGATGATTTCCAATCGACCCATGAAAACCGGTCCCCCGGCTGATATTCTCTAACTCCTACAGCAATCGAATGATTCTTTAAATTCAGTTTCGTTGAATGCTGCGTTCCGTCTTCAAGGTGATTATCCTGTTTATTGTAGCTCATATTTGTATAAGAGGGGTACACTAGGAAGGTTTGCTTATATTCGAAAAAAGCTTCTTTTTCAATCAATCCCAAAAGATCTCCGGTCACAATACGAATCGTCTGAAACTGATGTTCTCCCCGTACCATTGAGGAGAGAGAATAAGTCAGCTTAAATTCTTTTTTAAACCACGGAAACAGCATTTTTTTTGTTTCCGGCTGCTGCCCGTTTTTCTTAAGTGATTGCGGAATCTCATCTTCTATTAAAATATAAAACAACGGAAAAGGGAATTTTCTTCTTATCAAGACAGTGGCTTCCAGCTTCTCTCCTAATTTAAATTGGTCTTTGTTCATTTCCCGTACAACTCCCATTTTCGAGATAGGATAAAACGCAAGCAATAACGCATAGAGACCAAATGGAAGAAATGTGTAGAACAAAAACCAGCTGACAAACCCGCCTTGAAACATGGCATAGCAGAAAAGAATAATAATCCATAACAATACTGCCGCGAGCTTCCATCCGTAAAGCAATTGTCTGAACGTCGCTTTCATCAGCGGCTCATCGACCTTTGGACCGGCACGCTTGTTTTCGATAAAATTTGCTTGATGACTTTTGCTGCATCTGCACCTTCAAATTTTGCTTCAGAACGTAATATCATTCTGTGAGGCATACAAAACGGTGCTAAATATTGGATATCATCAGGTATCACGTAATCGCGACTATGGACAAACGCATATGCTTGAGCAGCTTTCATTAACGCAATTGACCCTCGCGGACTGACTCCAAGATAAACAGCAGGATGGTTTCTTGTCTTTTGCGAAATGCTGACAATGTATTCTTTTATCGTTTCATCGACATATATATTTTTTACCTCGTCTTGCAAGTTGACAAGCTGTTCCTTTGTAATTACTGATTCGATATGATCGATCGGCTTTACTTTTTCTTGAAGGTTAAGTACTTGAAGCTCCTCGCTCGTTGTAGGATAGCCCATCCGGATTTTAAATAAAAAACGATCTAATTGAGCCTCAGGAAGCGGATAGGTACCTTCGTATTCTACAGGGTTTTGCGTCGCCATAACAAAAAAAGGCTTTGCAAGCTGCATCGTGTTGCCGTCGACTGTCACACTGCCTTCCTCCATTCCTTCAAGAAGAGCGGACTGGGTCTTTGGCGACGTCCGGTTGATTTCATCTGCCAGTACTATATTCCCGGTAATCGGACCGCTTCTGTATTCAAATTCAAGCGTCTTCGGATTATATACGGACACTCCTGTCACATCGGAAGGAAGCAAATCAGGAGTAAACTGTATTCTCTTAAATTCCGCGCCAACTGATTTCGCTAGTGCCCTGACCATCATCGTCTTTCCGACACCAGGCACATCCTCCAGCAATACGTGCCCCTTTGCAAGAATGGCAACCAGGCTTAACACAGCAACGTCTTTCTTTCCAATCATGACGCGGTCGATATTTTCAACAACCTTTCCTAATTCAGGGTGCATTTTTTCTTGATAAGCCATCCTTTTCCTCCTAGCGCTAATGCCATTTATTATCCTTTTAACTTTACCATAAAAGATGTTAAAGCATAAAACAACTAGTTTGATAATTTGACATTCTTCAACAGTTTCATTCCAATCAGGCGAAGTTAAACAGATTCAAAACGTATATGTTATAATTTTCCCAGATTAAAAAATACAAAAAATTGGGAAGGAACTTTACCATGGAAGCTTTTTTCGGAATAGGACTTGTAATCATTTATCTAATTATTATCGCTGTATCGTTTTTACTTTGCTTCGGATTGCCCGCTATCACCCTGTATTTTGTCATCAAAAATGGCAATGAGACAAAACAAAGGTTACAAAACATGGAGCGGAAAATGGAAGAACTTCATGAGAAGATCGCCAAAAACAATGATTCCTCAAATACAACAGATGAAGAATCCCCATTCGAAGCTCATTCGGTTCAGGAAGAGCTATCTGCCAACGAGAAAAGAATAGATTCGTAGGTAGAAAAAACCATTCGATGTGAATGGTTTTTCTTCGTACTGGAAAGAAAAATAGTGTTAACATTTAAACTATGGTCAAAAACTTCCGATAACAATAAAGTAGACAAATTGTAAAACCATACCAAACTGCTAGTTTATGGAGGGACAGTCAATGCCAACAATTGCTGCACTTATCGCAAAGCATTTAAAAAATATGGGGATAGAGTATGCTTTCGGAATCCCTGGAAAACCAGTAGTCCCCCTTATCTTGGAAATGGAGGAACAAGGAATTCATTTCGGATTGTCCAGACATGAATGCGGTGCAGGATATATCGCCACCGGGTATGCGATGCAAAACAAAACTCTCGGTGTAGCTATAGGTACGTCCGGACCCGGCGGAACAAATATGCTGACCGCAGCTGCACAAGCAAAAGCCTATCATGCCCCAGTCCTCTTTATCACCGGCCAGCCGCCAACTACTGAAAACGGCAAAGCCCTTGGCCAGGATTCCAGTATGTTTGGAACAGATCTAGTTGAGATGTTTCGTCCGGTTACGCTTTTTAGTGCTCGTGTAGAGGATCCTAGAACTATCCAAAGCTACTTGCAGCACGCACTGGAAAAATCGCTTACGGGACAAAAAGGGCCCGTCCACCTTTCCATCCCTTTGAACGTTTTAACTTCTGAAACGATGCCTCATCAATTTCCTGAGTTTCAATTAGAGGATATCCCGGTCTCCGGCAACATACATCAAGCGTTGGATATAATTAACAAGGCTAAGAAACCCCTCCTCTATCTGGGCAAAGGCATACATATTGCTAATGCTTATGAAGAAGTTTTAACCTTCGCTGAAACTTGGAATATTCCGGTCATGACAACCCCGGGGGGAAAAGGAACATTTCCTACACAGCATCCCCTATCCCTCGGAAGCTTTGGGTTAGGTGGAACGGAAGCCTCCTCTTCCTATTTATCTTCGGGGATTGATCTATTAATCGTCATAGGTTCTAAGTTAAGTGACATGTCCTTGGCAGGCTTTTCGCCCGACTTATATCCAAAGCATGTTATTCATTTTGATATGAATTCTACATTTGTCGGAAAATCTATTCCTGTTAAAACGACGCTTGTTCAAGGGGACGCCAAGCGAAACTTGCAGGAATTGCTGCAATACAAGCAGCATGCAGCAGTAAAGAGCGTGGACCTTAGCATCCATAAGCAAAAAGACTTGGAAAACTTTGACGGACAAACAGAGAGCGGACCCCGATTATCTGCAGCTAAAGTCATGGGCGAGTTGAGAGAGTTATTGCCTGAAGAAACGGTCATGTACGGCGATGATGGAAGCCACACCTTCTATGCGATTAAATACTACGATATTATTAAACAAGGCACATTCTTTTTTGATGATGTGTTTGGAGCCATGGGCCACGGCATTGGTTTTTCAATCGGCGCAAAGCTTGCAAATCCGAATATCCCCGTTGTCTGCTTGACAGGAGATGGCTGTCTTTTCATGCATGGGACAGAAATTTCTACCGCTGTAGATTTAAAAGCCAATGTCCTTTTTATCGTCCTCAATAACGGGATGCTCGATATGGTAGATAAAGGAATGCTTTATAATATTGGCAGAACGGCAGGTACACGGTATGATTTCGAATTAAATGCAAAGGAATTTGCCCGTAGTATGGGGGCAAACGGGTATCGCTGCAGTACAATTAACGAATTAAGAGAAGCCGTAAGCAAAGGCCTTTCTGAGGACGACCCGACTGTTATTGAAGTAATGGTAAATAAGGATGAGATCCCTCCTACAATGAAGCGGGGATAGTAGAACTATAATCTAAAGGGTCTTACTGTTCGAAAAAATCGGGAAAAATACATATAGTGGAGGATGCTTTCACAATGGAAAGAAGCGAATTAGGTTGGAAGTCCATTCAAAAATTGGCTGGAGAAAAAGGAATCCTCGCAATGGAGGAACTATTAAAAACGTCTCCGAGACTTGGCAAGCTTGCCCTTGAATTCGGCTATGGCGATATTTATTCCGATCAAACACTGGATTTTAAGCAAAGGGCGATCATTACATTATCTTCATTAATCACACAGGGAGATGCCGGCAGAGGTTTACACTATCATTTTAGGGCGGCCCTTAAAGTTGGGTGGACAAAAGAAGAAATCATGGAAGTTATCAGCCATTGTGCAGCCTATTGCGGATTTCCAAAGGCATTAAGTGCTGTTTTCATCTTTCAATCAATTATAGAAGAACAAGAAATCAATTAAAAAACGGAGTGAGAAAAATGAAAAAATTCGAAATGAAAATATACAATGACGTATTTTATTTTAAATATAACGAAATGGCGACAACTGTTGAAGAAGCAAAGCAGCAAGCGGAAGTCGTAAAAAAAGAGCTCAGCGATCCGAAAATCACAAAATTTTTAAACGATAACAGCAATATTAAAACCGTAGCTTCACAGGAGGTAAACGAAGTTTGGGGAGAGCTTATGGCGTGGGTTGGGCAAAATGTAGAAAAAAATGCAACTGTTGCGCCAAATATGGCGCTAAAAATGCAATTAAACCGGTTATCCCGGACGGCCGGAACAATAGACAAAATCAAAGCATTTACCACCGTCGAGGAAGCCATGGAGTTTTTAGACATATCGGATATGAAACTATAATCGTTGTTTAAGGAAGAAGGGAAAATCATGGACAAGATAAAAAATTTGAACAACTACCAATTAATTCTCCTTATTTTACTTTCGTTTATGCTAGTGTCTATGCTTATTCCAATCGCTGCATTTTCAATTGGTGCCCTGCTGACCGAAAGTATTTCCATCGAGTGGAAGAGTACACTAATTGTTGTGCTGATTAGCCTTATTGCTACAGTGGCACTTGGTTACTTTATTCTGCAGAAATTTCTTTCGCCATTAGAAAAAATAAGCAAGTGGTCAACAGGTGATAAAAGCCAGCCCATTTTCGCAGAACAAAAAAATCCAATTGGCCGAATTGTCACCGACGTGATTGGACAATCCAGCTATGAGAAAGAAGACCGAAAAGGAATGGATTTTAAAGAGGAAATCATGCACTTATCTCATCAAACCGCTGAAGCTTCACTCCAGCTGAAAACAACAACCGAAGAAACGAGCAATGCAACAGAAGAAATATCTTCATCCGTACAGGATATTTCCAGCGGCGCAGAAAGACAATTTCAAGCGATTCAAGATATAAACAATAATTCTTCCGCGATCTTTTTTACGCTTACTGAAATTTCCGAAAGCATTAAATTTATTAAAAACACATCTGGAAACGCACTCGCCAATTCAAACAATGGAAAACAGCTAGTTGAAAAAATAACAAATCAAATGAACACGATTCAAGAGCGAGTAAACCGATCTGTGCAAGTCGTAAATCAGCTTGGTCAAAAGTCAAATGAAATTGGAAATATCTTGTCGCTGATTACCGATATCTCTAACCAGACGAATCTGCTTGCATTAAATGCTGCGATTGAAGCGGCTAGGGCTGGCGAACACGGAAGAGGATTTTCCGTCGTTGCCGATGAGGTAAGAAAATTAGCAGAACAGACAAATCATGCAACCGGAAATATACAAGAATTAATTGATGAGATTAATAAAGAAACAACCCAAGTTGTCAGTGTCATTAAAGACAGCGGCGATTCAGTCGAAGAAGGAATCACGTTAAGCAGTGAAGCAGGATCAGTATTTACTGAGCTTTACGGAAACAACGATGAATTAGCTGAAATCATTTCAGACATTTTAGTCGCTATAAATGAGGTTACAACGAGCATGGACACTGTTTCGAATTCGATCGAACATGTCTCGGAAATTACGAATACATCGTCCGGCAATTTGCAAAATATTGCTGCAGTGATCGAAGAACTGACTGCTTCTATGGAAGAAATATCGACGTCTGCCAGGATGCTGTCTGGTGTCTCCAACAGCTTGCAAAATAAATTAGGCGCATAAATAATAAAAATCCCCTTTTTCAGTAGAGCTACATCAGTATGCCTTCTGAGAGTAAAGGGGATTTTTCAATCACAGCTTCGTATCGTCTATACCATTCAGCCAGTTTTCAATCTCACCGATCACGGAGGCTGCACAACCTTCTTGAAACGGTGAGATTAAACCCGCTTGCTCAACAAGACTGGTAAATGGCTTACTCCCTCCAACTTGACACAATTGAAGGTAATCCTTCCATGCCGCATGATAATCCTCATTCAGTTTTTTCCAAAATTGCAGAGCACAGATTTGAGCGAGAGTATAGTCGATATAATAAAACGGAGCAGCAAAAATGTGCCCTTGCTTGTGCCAAAACCCGCCTCGCTCCAAATAAGCATTATCTTCATAGTTCCTATGCGGCAGATATTTTCTCTCAATCTCTCTCCAAGCAGCTTTTCTATTAGCAGGTGTTGCTTCCGGATTTTCGTAAACAAAATGCTGGAATTCATCTACGGCTACACCGTATGGAATAAAAGTGAGAGCCTCTGACAAATGGTTGAATTTATATTTTTCCGTCTCCTCTTCGAAAAACAGCTTCATCCATGGCCAAGTAAAAAACTCCATGCTCATCGAATGGATCTCAGCAGCCTCCATTGTCGGGAAACTGTATTCAGGGACTTCCAAATGTCTGCTCTGGTATACTTGAAATGCGTGCCCCGCTTCATGGGTCAGTACATCAATATCTCCTGAGGTTCCATTAAAATTCGAGAAAATAAATGGCGCTTTGTACTCGCTTAAATACGTACAGTATCCTCCGCTTTGTTTTCCTTTTTTACTGACCAGATCCATAAGGCCGTTTTCGATCATGAAATTAAAAAATTTATTGGTCTCATCTGAAAGCTCTTCATACATTTTACGGCCGTTCTCAATAATCCACTTCGGATCGCCCTTTGGTGCCGCGTTTCCGGATTTAAAGCTGAATTCTTCATCGTAATAATTTAGTTGTTGAACCTCAATGCGATTGCGTTGACGTTCCCGGAGCTTTGTCGCTGCCGGAACGATAATTTCCAACACTTGATTTCTGAAGTTTGCAACCATTTCCGCGTCGTAACCGATTCTGCTCATTCGAGCGTATCCAAGCTCAACGAAATTTTCATAGCCAAGCTCTTTGGCAATCTTCGTTCGAATCTTAACCAAGTCATCATAGATCCGATCCAATTGCTCTTCATTTTCACTCATAAATTGATATTTTGCTTCTGCTGCCTTGCGTCTAATGTCCCTGTCTTTTGATAGCTCAAACGGCTTCATTTGGGCTAATGTCCGCTCTTCCCCCTCAAATAGAATTTTCGCAGAGGCGATCAGCTGGTCATATTCTGTACTTAGCTTATTCTCCTTTTGCAAATCTTCTATAATTTTAGGATGAAAGGTTTTTACCGAAAGCTCTGCCAATTGAAAAAGCTGGCTGCCCCACTTCTTTTCCAGCTCCTTACGAAACTCTGAATTGACCAGAGCTTGATAAAAATCTGTTATGTATTCTTGGATGACAGGACCAACTTCGTCGATATAATCCTGTTCTGCTTTATAAAACGAATCATTTGTATCGATGGAGTGGCGGATATACACAAGATCGGATGCGGTATTAATCTTGTTGCGAAGCTTATTCACAGCAGCAAGCGCCTGATCCTGTTCATCGAAGCTTTCTGCCTTTCCGAACGTTTCGATGAGTTGTTTAAAGCTCTTTTCTATTTCTGTAATATCCGGCCGCTCATATGGGTAATCTTTAAATTTTATCACTCAAACTCCCTCTTTCGAAAAATAGTTTTTCTATTTTATTATACTGAATATTTCCATATTAGAATATGAATTTGGCAAATCTTGCATCAATCATTCCATACTTATATTAATTGAAATGCAGAATCTTAATAAAAGTGAAGCCACATGCTTTGAATCTTATTTTTACTGAGCGTATACTTTTTATTGAGCACATACATAATGCATTGTTAAACAAAAGGTGAGGTGGGAGCGATGAATGTAAAGCAGGAATGTGCAAAAGCCGCTATGGAGTATATACAGAGCGGAATGGTCATAGGGCTGGGCGGCGGAAGCACGATCAGTTATTTAATCGATTTCATAAAAAATGAAAACATAAAGGTGAAGGTAGTCACTCCATCCTTGAAAACAAAGCTGCTTTGCTTGGAGCAAGGATTGGAAGTACTGCCTGCTTGTGTCGTGGAACAGATTGATGTTGCGTTTGATGGCTGCGACCGGGTTGATGAGAAGCTGCACGCGCTAAAAAGTGCAGGAGGTATCCATACACAGGAAAAGCTGATCGCAAAAATGTCAAAGGACTATATACTGCTTGCTGATGTAACAAAATTTGTTCCAACGTTAACGTATGACCACCCAGTTACACTTGAAATTTTACAGGAATCACTAAGCTTTGTTCTAAAAAAGGCCGAAGCATTAGGCGGGAAACCCGTTGTACGTACCGGCTCTGAAAAGGACGGGTATACCATCAGTGACAACGGTAACTTTTTGGTAGATGTTTATTTTCAAGCTGAACAGGACAGCAAACAGCTGGAAAATAAGTTAACGCAAATAGCGGGTGTGATTGACGTCTCGCTATTCACCACCGTTGTAACCAAGGTTTTGGTTGCAGGTGAAAATGGAGTAAAAGCAGTAACAAAATAATAGCAAAGGTGGGCTTAACGTGGGGAAAGTAAATTGGGCTATACTTGGACCGGGTGCAATAGCAGCAGATTTTGCCAAAGCAATTGTTGACGTAAATGGGAGTATCGGCGGAGTTTGGGCGAGAAATGCAGAGAAAGCAAAAAGTTTTGCAGAGCAATTTAACATTGAAAAGGTATACACAAGCAGTGATGAAATGCTTCAGGACGATACAATTGACGTTGTCTACATCTCTACGCCTCACAGCATCCATTACGAATACATAATCGATGCACTGCGAAACAACAAGCACGTACTTTGTGAAAAAGCGATTACAATGAATGGTAAACAGTTGAAGGAAATTGTGGACCTCGCAAAGGAGAAAGGCTTAATCGTTGCAGAAGCAATGACGATTTTCCATATGCCACTCTACAAAAAATTACGCGATATTGTGGATGCCGGGAAGCTTGGCAAGTTGAAAATGATTAACGTAACCTTTGGAAGCTGTAAGGAAGACGACCCAACTAACAGATTTTTCAACCCCGATCTTGCCGGTGGTGCGATGCTTGATATCGGTACGTATGCGCTATCGTTTACAAGGTATTTTCTCTCCCGTCAGCCCAATGAAGTGTTGACGACAGTCAAAAGGTACGAAACAGGTGTGGATGAACAATCCGGAATAATCTTAAAAAATGATGCGGATGAATTGGCAGTGGTTTCACTTGCCATGCGGGCGAAAATGCCAAAACGGGGAATTGTCGCTGGTGAATTGGGATATATTACGGTAGAAGATTTTCCCAGAGCTCAAAAAGCAATAATTACATATACGGCGGATGGAAGTGTTGAAGTTGTTGAAGCGGGTGCTGCTGAAAAAGCGTTGAACTATGAAGTGGAAGCAATGAATCGATACATTTTAAATCAAGAGGAAAACAGCACTTTGCCATTATCTGTTGATGTGATGTCAATTATGGATGAAGTGCGGAATCAGTGGGGAAATGAGTAACAAGTGCCTAGAAAGCCGGCGTCACGTTAACATCGCCGGCTTTTTTTCTTGCCCCCAGAAAATGGATTAGACTTGGTTTCTGATTAAAGATCACTTAGAAATTGGCGGAAAGGAGTAAATACATTTTATGCAATATATTGTTTTTCTAGTAATTGCACTTATTGCCGGCGCAGTACTTCCTCTGCAAACTGCGATTAATTCAGAACTGCGCAATGCGGTCCACTCCCCTTATTTAGCTGCTATGTTCTCCTTTTTGGGCGGCACTATTTTATTAATCGCTTTGTCACTCACGATGAATCATACGATCATACCGGATCGAAGCGCATTTACTAAGCCGTGGTGGATTTGGACCGGCGGAGCATTAGGAGTCGTTCTCGTATTGGCGAATGTAATATTGATGCCGAAAATCGGATCGGCTCTCACCGTTGGACTACTGCTTGCGGGACAATTAATCATGGCCGTTTTGATTGACCATTTTGGCTGGTTCAACCTGCCTGTACACGAGATTAGCCTTCCGAGAATCGTAGGAATTGTGCTTATTTTAGTTGGAATATTTTTGGTCCAACGATTTTAAATTTATATTGAGTGGAGCATAGTAATCGAAAGAGCAACTTAAAGAAGAAGCGATCAAAAAGATGAGGACAAGGAACCCTTCCTTGCCCCCATCTCTATGCTTTTTAGGAACGATATCGCTTGAACTCTTCTTGAAAATAATTAATCTAATTCCCATTCAATCAAGCGATAAACAAGTATATTAAAATAAGACGTTGCTCTTGTGCTCCATCAATCGATCGAATTGAATTGGATCTGTCGTATATGACCCAATCGTTGAATCCGTATCACTATAAAACCCGTGGAAATCTGATCCGCCAGTTTGAATCAGGTCAAATCGCTGAGCAAGATCTATTGCTTTTGCTCGATGATTTGCATCGTGCAACGGATGTTTCACTTCGATGCCTTTCAAACCAATCCCAACCCATTCCTCCGCTGCTTCAAAGTTGTCGAATTGTCCTGGATGGGCAAGGATAGGAATACCTTCTGCCTCTTGAATGGCACGAATGGCTTCTTCTGCAGGGATATAGTCAATCGGGATAAATGCAATGCCCGCACCTTCCGTATCGCTTCCTCTTCGGAACAGCTCTTTATATAACGCTCCGTAAATCGTTTTCGTGTAGCCTTTTTCCAAGAGGGCATGCATAATATGCTGTTTGTAGACGCCGGTTCCACCTTCAGCTAAAGCTTTTACTTGCTCCCACGTGATATCGTAGCCGGCAGCTATTATTCTTTCCACCATCATTTTAGAAACGAGATGACGCTTTTCCACTAATGGCTGGCACAGTTCTTTGATGCTTGGATGGCCTGGCGTTATGTACAAGCCCAACAGATGCGCGCGGCGTCCTCTCTTTGTATCGAATGCGGAAATTTCGATACCCGGAATTATATTCACACCTGCTTGCTTTCCGATCCGAATCGCATCCTTCAATCCATCCGTAGTGTCGTGGTTAGTAATGGCAAGGTTGGTCACACCACGCTGTTTGGCCATTGCTATCACTTCTTCATTTGTATATGAGCAATCAGATACTTTTGTATGACAATGTAAATCGATCATTTGTTTATCAACTCCGTTCTAAAGCTTACTCCATGCCTTTCAAATCCGATATTCTCATAAAAGGAATGGGCCTCTGTACGAGTTTCGTTGCTGGAAAGCATAAGCTTATAACAGTTATTTTCGGATGCGATCTCTCTGGCTTTTAACATCATTGCCTTACCGATTCCCTGGCTCCTAAACTCAGGATGAACCACGACGTTTTCAACAATGGCAAATTTCAAGCCTCCATGGCCGAAGTTGTCACAAATTATCAGCGAGAATGTCCCAGTAATTTGACCTTCCTCGTTCAATATGAGAAATATTTTATAATACGGATAGCATCTTATTTTTCCTACTAATTGTTCCGCCTCTGTCAAAGACATGCTGTTGTGCTCGTCCAGCACCTTCAGAAGGTTTAAATAGTCAGGTAGATCGTTTTGTTCCAATTCACGGATTTCCATAACGTGCACCCACTTTTTAATTGCTGTGCCCACCTGATAATGAGCCGTTGGATAAATTGTATTGGCAATCTACTACAGTTTCCATGAAATCGAGGTCATGGAAAATACCGATCATGCTTGTTCCCTCTTCTTTTAATTGGATGATCATATCTTTTACCGCGATCTTTGAGGCTTCATCGAGAGAGGCAGTTGGTTCATCCAGCAGTAATAATTTCGGCCTTTTGACCATGGCTTGGGCTAAGTTTAAACGAAGTTTTTCTCCGCCGCTAAAGGTCCGGGGATAAGAATCCCACAAAGATGACGGAAGCTTAAAGTGTGCCAAAATGTGTTTTGCTTGTTCCACCGCATCGTTGCTTCGTTCTCCTATTTCAATTAACGTCGCTGTCACCAATTCTAACGCTGTTACACGGGGCATGACGTTAAGAAATTGTGAGACGTAGCCGATCTCTTTTTTTCGGATGGCAATAATTTCTCTTTCTGTGGCCTGAACAAGATCAATCGATCCAAACTGCTCTGATCGATAGACAATTGAGCCTCCAGTTGGTATATACGTACGATAAATGCTTTTTAACACTGTCGATTTTCCCGCACCACTCCTTCCGGTGATGCCAATGAACTCTCCTTCATTTAAAATGAAGCTGATGCGATTGCAGCCGACAATGTGTTTATTATCGGATTGATGCATCGTAAAGGTTTTTTTCAGGTCATCTATTTTCAATAATTCGCTCATGATTGTCCTCCTCTAGTCTATCGAAGATCCTTGTCCATACTTTTTGATAAATCGTTCGACGTCCTTAAGGTCTTCAAAACACTCCTCCAATTGCTGCCTATCCCAATTCCACCATTCGATTTTCAAAAGTTCATCAGTGATTTCCTTGGGGAATCTTTCTTTCAGAGGTGATGCCGGAACACCGACGGCTATCATATAAGGGGGTATATCCTTTGTGACAATGGCCCCGGCCCCGATGACCGCTCCTGTTCCTATCGTTACTCCCGGCATAATAATCGCCCCGTGGCCAATCCAGACATCATGCCCGACGGTTACTTTATGATCTTTTCTCCATTGGAAAAATTCTTCATCATCCTGAGAATCGAAGCCATACTGGACACGGCGATACGTTAGATGATGCTGTGTCACTCTCCAGGTTGGATGGTTGACAGGATGTATGCGCACATTTGTGGCAATCGAACAAAACTTCCCGATCTCCGAGTAAATGATTTGTACGTCCCCTGACGTATACGTGTAGTCGCCAATGATTGATTCTTCGATTTTGGAGTTTGGGCCGATGTCCGTCCAGCTTCCGATTATGCTTTTTTTGACGTCTGCCGTTTCGTGAATGGTCGGCTCTTCTGTTAAACGTTTGGCTTCCATCTTCTCATTCTCCTTATGGCAAGATTCCCGCTGTTACCGGCGTTTGATAATTCATTTGGCAGACAACCTTTCCGCCGACGATGACGGTTTGCAGCACCGGCCGCTTTTTTTCTTCACTGACAATCAGTAAATCAGCCTTTTTCCCTACCTCAATCGAGCCTACTTCATGATCTATTTTCAAGGCTTTAGCTGGGTGGATGGAAACCATATTCACCGCTTCAAAAATTGGCATGTCTGCATGATACAACTTGAACGCTGCATGCAAGAGAGATGAAGGATAATAATCGGAGCAGAGAATATCGACTGCACCATGCTGGATGGCTTTAAGCGCGGAAACGTTATTGCTATGCGATTTCCCTAACAAAACGTTTGGAGCGCCCATTACGACATAGAGCCCTGCTTCTTTTGCTTTTTTTGCTACTTCCAGCTCGATCGGAAATTCGCTGATGGATGCATTCCAGCTTTTAACAACTTCAAGCTTTTCGATCGTGTCATCATCGTGGGAAGCCAGCGGAATGTTGAGGCGGTCAGCAAGCCCGGCTAACTCTTGTAAAATTTTCGGATCAAGCTTAGCGAAAAGCTTACTTTCTTCAATCGTCCTGTTAGCTTCTTCATCCGTAAGATGGCGGTGTTCGATGAGAAAGCGTTTATGCAATTCGATATCCCTGAATTGTCCTTGCCCGGGAGTGTGATCCATAAACGACAGCTGATCGATATTCCCGTCCTTCATCAGCTTTTCTACACTCTTTACAGCGACCGTATTCGTTATTTCATAGCGAAGATGGGTTTTATGGCGGATTAAATGCGTTCCGTATGACAGCTGTTTAATTGCTGCTATCATCTGTAAGACGATGTCATTTTTCCGGGTCCATTTCTTTGCGTTTTCTTCCATTAGAGACATGGAATGATAGATGGTCGTAATCCCTTCTCCTACGAGCTTCTTTTCCAATTCGTAAAAGGAGACTTCGACTGGAAAGATGCTGTTTGGCCTTGGTTCTAATTCCAGTTCGATTGCATCACTATGGGAATCAACCAGTCCGGGAAGCACCCACTTCTTTTCGGCATTGATGTCTTCATTTCTGGTGGTGTCGGGTAATCCTTCTGTCATGGAGACTATTTTATCATTTTCAATTTCAATCGTTCCGTTCTCGATGACTTTGTCGGGAGTAACGATATTAGCTTGATAGATTTTCATTTTTTCACCTCATCTCTGTTATAAAAGCGAATGAACAAGCAACTGTGTATATTCATGCTGCGGATCCTCTAAAATTTGGTCTGTTAGGCCCTGTTCAACTACTTTTCCGCTCTTCATCACCATCGTACGATCTGCCAGCATCCGAATGACCCCTAAATCATGAGACACAACGATCATCGCAACACGAAGCTCACGCTGAATGCTGCGTATCAAATCCAATACCTTTGCCTGGACGGATAGGTCGAGCCCTGTCGTTACCTCATCTAAAAGCAGAATTGGTGGATTATTGGCAAGGGCTTTAGAGATCTGAACACGTTGCTGCATACCGCCGCTGAAATTTTTTGGCAGCTCATCCATCCTTGCAACAGGAATTTCGACGTGCTCCAGCAAAGCAGAGGCGCGCTCGCGAATCGTTCCCACATGATAGGTTCCGGACGCAATGAGCTTCTCTGCAATGTTTCCGCCACTGGAAAATGACATCTTCAAGCCGAGCCACGGATTCTGATAAACCATTCCCATTAAATAATTTCGAATGTACCTTTTTTGTTGGGGCGATACAGAAAAGATGTCGGCGGTGCCTTCTTTATAGGATGAAATGCTCGCTGTTCCCGAAGTAATACTGTCATCAAAATAAAGACTTTTAACAAGTGTACTTTTTCCAGAGCCGCTCTCACCGACGATTCCAAGAATTTCACCTTCGTATAAGTCAAAGATTACGTTCCGGCAAGCCCAAACGCTTCCGCAATATGCGCAGCGATTTTCTTCTCCCAGCATATCCGGAGCCGCGCATTTCGGGCATCCTTCTCCGTATCTCTTATTGACATTTCGTACCTTTAATAGCGGTGTTTCCGTCATCATGCTTCAACGCTCCTTTTGTTTTGTACTTTTGCACAATGAGCTGTATCCGAGCATTGATATACTTTTTCTCCTGTTTCGCTGTTGTAAATCTCATCGAGGAACGTATTATCACTGCCGCAAAGCTGGCATGATAACCCATCAAACTGCTCGACTTTAAAACGATAATCCTCAAACTCAAGCGGTTCAACATTCGTATAGGGCGGTACGGCATATATCTTCTTTTCACGCCCAGCCCCAAAAAGATAAAGCCCGTCAGCTTGGTGAAGCTTTAATAGATCGTAGCGGGGAATCGGGCTGGGATTAAAAATATAGCGTCCGTTTACGAGACCCGGATAGTCGGCTCCAATCGTAATTTCTCCCCAGCGGACAATATCCTCATAAAGCCTGAGCCACATACTGCTATAATCCATTTCGGCATGAAGCCGCTTCGTCTCTTGTTCCTTTGCTTCCACACGTCGCAGAGGTTCTGGCATCGGAACCTGAAAGACAAGGATTTGATCCTCACGGAGCGGAACCTCTGGAATACGGTGTCTCGTTTGAATAATTGTCGCCTCTTCAGAATCGTCTGTTGGAATCACTTCTGAACAATTTTCCACTAATTGTTTGATGCTCACCGCATTGACACTATCATCGTGTCCTTGATCGATGACCTTCAATCGATCATTATCGCCAATCAGTGATAACGTGAGCTGGAGCCCGCCTGTGCCCCAGCCTCTGCCAATCGGCAGCTCTCTTGAAGCAAAAGGAACCTGGTAGCCGGGAATAGCAACAGCCTTTAGCGTAGCCCGGCGAATTTCTCTTTTTGATCCTTCATCTAAAAAAGCATAATTGTACGTTTGTTCGATTTGATACTCCATCTTCGCTTTCTCCTTTCCCTGACTATATAAGACTGTTCTTTTCAGCTACTTTCGCATTATCGTCTGTTGCCGGCTTTTGTGCCTGCCTGATCCGATCGAGCATTGATTGGAACGTAATATAATGCGGCAGCTTTAAATGTGATACAAACCCGTTTGATTCAACACTGTCGATATGTAACAGAACAAACTCTTCATCCTGAGTAGGGCTGTTTCCTGCTGTTTCCAGGCTTCGCTCTAAAATCGCCATCGAGATCGCTTTTACTTCGTTTTGTCCAAATGCCAGGCCATAACCAAGCATGAATTCTACATCGCCTTGATCATTTTGCGTAAACGAGTTGATTGTTTCTACTTCTGTCAGCATTACTTCACCGATATACAATTCCTCGTCATCCCCAAACGGATAAGGGATGTGAACCTCTGAATACCCTACTCTCAGCTCTCCAATCGTAGGGTGGACTGGACCATACCCTCTCATACTGCTATAAGCAAGTGCAGTCATAGCCCCTGTCTCTCCGCGGGCAAGTGTTTGAAGCCGGGCAGAACGCGAAGCCGGAAAGGTCATTTTTTCTCGTGTAATATCAAATGGCTCGGTCTCCTCTGCCTCTCGATTAGCGAGAAGCCCCTGTTCCCTTAATAGATCAGCTACTTTTTTCATAGTCATCGCTACAGATTCTTGTTCCTCATGTTCCAGCTCTATAGAATCAAGAAAATCCCGGAGCGCCATGTCATCTTCGTTTCTTAAGTCAAAGTTTAATAACCGGTGCTTATAGTCATAGGTTGGTCCGAGCAGCTGTCCTCCCGGGATATTTTTAAACGCTGATGATATTCTTCTAATCACGCGCATATTCTCTGGCTCAACCGTTGAAGAATAGTAGTTTCTCGGTAAAGTTGATCGGTAGGCTCTTAGTAAAAATGCCGCTTCAGCGGGATCGCCCTCTGATTGCTTTAAAGCAAGAGCAGCGTATTCCGGTGCATATAGTCCGCCTTCCCCCATGACACGATCCACTAACAGTCTCATTTGCTTCTCAATCTGCTCGCTTGACAATACTTCCTTTGCATCCTGCAGCCGGTAACAATCGATTAGCTTGCTTGCATGCTCAATCGCTTTTTGTCCGCCCGTCACCGCAACGTATCCCATTTAGCATTCCTCCCATTCGATTACCGTAGTTCTGGGGATTGCTAGTACTTCACCGGCTCTTGAAACAAGAATCATGTCTATTCCGATTGGAAACTCACCGTTGATCCTTTTTCTTTCCTCAAGCCAATCGATTGAAAATCCAGTAATATGAATCTCACAAGAATGTTGAATTCCCGGTCCTCTTAATATCAGCTTTTGTCCCTTCACAGCTTCCTCTGAAAATGATTCCACAGCGAGAAGCAGTGTTGCACTTTCATGAGGATTTTCCAAAGTACCAGTCCGAAGGCTGCCCGTTACTTGCTGGATTTCTTCCTTTTCCAAGGCTTGATTTATGAAAACATAATCTGCTGCATCAGCAGCAACAATGGGGCTCAATGTTTTCCAATGTATATGCTTTTCAATTTCTTCCTTTGGGACGGATAGAACAGCGAAGCTTGCTTCCCGGTCAACTAACGTATAAGCTAACCCCAATAAAGCAGTTGGAAAATCCGCTATTTGTTCAACGCTTGAGATGATTGGCGCAATGGAATTGATTTTTCCTGGTCTTGCCATTCCGTCGAGCAGCTTACGGTAAATCGCTTGTGTATCGTGAACCATGTCAAAACTTGAATCTTTAGCTTTTTGCATTGTAATCCTCCATCGTATCAAAATTCACTCTGGAACCGGATAATCTAGTTATTTCTTTCTGCTGCTTCTGCTTGATATATTGCTCTTCTTTTTCGAGTGCCGGCAGCCAGGCTTCTGTGATCGGAAGCTTGGCATTAAATGCGCCATCTACCAGGGCGATTTGATATGCTTTTTGCGGTTCTTCCCCCATTAATACACCCATTCCGTAATGTCCGTTTACTTGGACAACACATTCGGTCACGAGCACCTCACCCGTGTAAAACGGCTGCCTTGAGACGGAATCTCTTGTTTTCATCATCACGAGTCCCGTTCGCGGAGAACGCTCCAAGTTTAAGTCTGCAAATGCCTCTACCTGGGTCGCGAATTGTTCCAATAACTCACGATTGCCTTCTATCAAAATTTTCGTTAATCTAGCTTTTCTCATAGCTTCTCCTTTCACGAAATGTTTTCTTAGGAGCTTTCACTCTTGATTACTTTCAATCTAACTTGTCACCAAGTTTCTATGGTTAAGCGAATGTAAAAGAATATGAAATGTATGTAAATATGTTCAAAAAAAAAGAAAGTAACCAAGTCTGGCACTTTCTTTGGGCAAAATAGATATTAATTTACATTTAATCTTTTCTTTAATTGAGTCGCTAGTACTTCCAATAGAATGGCAAAGGCAAGAATAAAGTACGTGATCATACCAACTTCACGCAGATCAAAATAAAAGCCGCTCGCCATAAACATATCATAACCAATTCCACCGGCACCCGCGGCTGCACCCATAGCCACAGAAACACCAAAATTGATCTCAAATCTCACGAACGTCCAGGACACCAGATACGTTAAGCTTGAGGGAATAACAGCTTGGAAAACAATCTGCCACCAGCCTGCTCCGCTCCCGCGCAATGCTTCGATGACACCTTCATCGAGTTCTTCAAAGGATTCAGAGAATGCTTTCGTCAAGTAGCCGATTGAATGAAACGTCATGCCGATGACGGCAGCTACACTGCCCAGACCAGCCGAAATGGCAAAAATAAGCACCCACAATACGGTCGGAACAGCGCGAATAAAGGCAATGATTCCTTTAATGGCTTTCGAAGCGGCTTTCGAAGACAAATTTTGAGCTGCAAACAAGCCTAAAAATAAAGCAATAACAGCTCCGAACAGGGTCGTCAGGAAAGCTAGTCCAATCGTAATTAATACCTGGTAAATCGCTTCAGAGAATGTAAAATGGGCAAAGTGCGCTTCCACAAACATAATCTTGAAGTTTTCAATGGTTGCAGCGATCGCACCAATTATTTGAATATCCTTATAATCAAAACTAAAAAAAGCGTAAACCGTTAGTATCGCCAGCATAACCAAGGTAACCCGAAGGGCAAAGGTAGATTTGTCAAATGGCTTCTTTATTGTAAAGTCAGAACTCATCTCAGGGTTGGCAGAATCAGTTACGGACTTCATAGATCCTTGAGTCTTCATTACAATATCACCCTTCTCACGTAGTTTGATACCAGTTCAATAAGCAGGATGGACAGAATGATTGTAATGACCACCAAACTAGCCGAATTATAATTTAGGCTTTTATAATAAAGATCAAAGGAAAATCCGATTCCAGTCCCTGTTAAAATCCCGACTAGCGTTGCACTTCTTATGTTCGTTTCGATCATGAAAAGAATCCAGCTGATGATTTGCGGAATACTGGCAGGAATAACTGAATGGATAATTACCGGAAAATATTGTGCCCCTGTTGCCTCCAAAGCTTCAACAGCTCCGCTTCCGACTTCATCAATCGTTTCCGTAAATGCTCTCGTTAAAAATCCAAATGAAACGAAAAACAGTGCAAAAAAACCTGTTAAAGAACTTTGGCCAAAAGAGAAAAGCAGGATCATCGACCATGCTGCTACATCAATATTTCTAAAAAGTGTAGCAATTCCTCTGCTAATCACTGACAGGACACCATTTAAACTAGTCGTTTTTGATCCGAAAATTGCAAAAAACAGTGCAAAAATTGCCGCTATCGAAGAAGAGGCAATTGACATAAAAATAGTCTCTAATAATTTATCCAAAATAGAAGGCAGATTTCTTAGCGAATCTTGATCAGGATAAAAATTGCTGAACCCCCAAAAAATCGCTTCCGGAATAGAGGTGAACCCTTCTACAATATTATATTGTGTAATGATCATAGCTCCGTAAGTAATCATTACGATAATTGCCAGAACAATGATCGAACGCAGTCTTTTTTTTAGAAAGAAATCAGATTGCATGCTGTCCACCTGCATCCATAATCAATTTTCCGGACTCAGATCCATAAATCTCATGAATCTTTTCCTTCGTCATATCTTCCGGTGATCCATTGTAAACGACCTGGCCTTTGCTGACTCCGATAACTCGATCCGCATAGTTTAAGGCGACATCCACTTGGTGAAGATTGACGAGCACAGTAATTCCCATGGAAGTTGAAATATTTTTCAAATGATCCATAATCACTCTAGACGCATTCGGGTCTAGAGAAGCTATCGGCTCATCACAAAGTAATAATTTCGGATTTTGAATTAAAGCTCGGGCGATCCCAACTCGCTGCTTCTGTCCTCCGCTCAGTTGATCACACCGTTTGTAAATCTGATCCTCCAGGCCTAAAATATTTAAAATTTTGACTGCCTCCATTTTTTCTTCCTTGGAATACAGTCCTAACATTCCTGCCATCATCGATTTGTATCCGAGTCTTCCGTGTAATACATTTTCAATGACGCTCAAACGATTTACGAGATTATAATGTTGAAAGATCATACCGATTTTCGTTCTGACCTTTCGTAAATTTCGCTTTCCTAACGACATCATTTCGACATCATCAAAATGTACTTCTCCGCCGGATGCATCGATCATTCTATTGATGCAGCGAAGGAGAGTTGATTTCCCTGCTCCCGAAGGACCAATGATGGAAACAAACTCCCCTTCTTTTACGGAGAAGCTAACATTTGATAACGCCTTCGTTTCTTTTCCATACTGCTTTTCAATTTTCTTTAATTGAAGTAACGTTGTCAATGCCAACCTCTCCTTGTTTGCATGATTATTTACTACTTAGAAAGCTCACGGATCGGATCGAACCAAGAATCTTCCACTTCTACAAAACGTTCTTTGTCTGTTTTAAAGAATAATCCCGGTTTTCCAGAATCTTTCGGAACAAAAATCTTATCATTATTCATAACTTCATCTGAAACTAAAGCTTCTTTAATCTTCTTAACATCTTCTTCATTGACCGTTTCGGTATTCACTGCAAAAGGTGCATTTAACACAGGAGTTGTAGAGATAATGGAAAATTCTTTACCTTTAACTGTGTTAAATGGTTCAGCTGCATCATCTTTTACTTTGTAAACCGCTCCAGCAGTATTCTCTTCACCATCTGCCAATTCTACATAGTTCGCGACACAAGTATCACAGAACGCAGCAGCATCCGCTTTTCCTGATAATAGGTTTACTGCAGATCCTTGGTGAGAGCCGCCAAATAGCACTTCACTAAAGAATTTTCCGCCTTCAAGCAGGTCTTCTGCCTTTAAATCCTTGTATTTATCCATTTTGCTGAAGTAAGAAACAATATTGGTAGAAGGTACTTTGAACCCTGATGTTGAGCTGTTGGAAACGAATGAAAATTTCTTATCTGCAATGTTATCGATCTTGAATTCGCTGCCGTCTTTGTACTTATCCTGTTCCCCATTGTTAACTGCAAGCCAGCTATTATACTTAGCATCGTCCAGAGTACCGGAAGGACCGCTTGGAACGACAATCGATTGAACCTTGTTATTTTTCGTATTTGCTTCAATATAACCTTGCGCTCCCATAAATGCTACGTCAGCAGAACCATTAGCAAGAGCCTCGATGGCAATAATATAGTCTGTTGTTGTTTTATGTTCTACTTTTTTACCAGTAGTCTCTTCGAAAACCTTGCCGATTTCTTCACGGGCATCTGCCATATCAGCACCGGATTCGTTCGGGTACCAAGCAATGGTTAGCGTATCGTCCCCAGATCCATTTGCACCGCTTGTACCACAAGCAGATAATGCAAAAACCAAAGTCAACAACATTAAAAGCTGAATCATTTTTTTCATTTTTGACTCTCCCCTAAATATGTAATATTTTTAACTGCTCTCTGTTTGGATAGCTCCCGATTTAATATACGATTAAACATTTATGCATATCGCTTCGCATCCTTGAAACACTATATTCAACCGGGGATCCGCTTGGGTGATTCATTAAGTTTTCCATTTGAATGATCGGGATGTTTTCAGGCATTTCCAGGATTTCAGCATCCTTCCATACAGGAAGGCATCCTTGAAACACTGATCTGCTTCGGATCGGGCGGAAGTGATATTGCTTCTCCAGCAAACCATATAAGGAAGAAAAACCATCAAAATGATGTTCGAGATTAGGGACTTCTATCTCAGGAATGACAGTTGTCGTAATCGAAATCGGTTTGTCATCTACATATCTTAAAATCTCTAAACGATAAATTGTTTCATCTTCATGAATTTGCAGATTTGACCGCTCAGCTAATGAAGAAAGACCCTTTTCCCAATGCAAAAGCCGACTTTCATGCTGCACTCCTTGACTGTCCATAATTTCCGAAAAACGTGTTTGAGAGGATAAGACGTATTGAATGGGCTTGGGAATTCGATTAATATAGCAGCCTTTCCCTTGCACTGGAGTGACCCAGCCTTGATTGGTAATTCTGGCTATCGCCTGCCTAACCACATGCCTATTCACTTGAAAAAGGTGGCAAAGCTTATGTTCAGACGGGATTTTCTCATTTTCCTTATACTCTCCATTGCGAATGTTTTCAATTAAAAACTCGGCAATTTTCAAGTGCTGTGCGGAGTCATCATTACCCTTCATGATCGCAATATTTCTCCCCTCCTGACGAATTACTAGTTCATTTTAACTTGTCAACAAGTTGTAATGGTTAAGGCAGTGTAAAAAATTGTATACTCCGTGTAAATTGTCGAATTACAAAAGCTTCATAATTTTATAAAAAAGGGAAGAAATATAAGTGACTTTTGGCGTGTATTTTAGCGAAAGTCATTGTAAACGAAAGATATTTAATATTAAAAATGAAAATTACAATTATATATATAGATAAATAGGACAATCTTTAGTCCACTTTGCCATGAGTGTTGCATCGAAACCGTCTGAATAGTAAAGTAAAGAGCAAATAACATTCACAAGACAAAATAATCAAATTAAATTTTTATATAAAAGGGGATAAGAATGGGCAGAAATTCTAGGAAGATAGATATCCTAACGGCGGCTTCTAAAATTGTAAGCGATCGTGGAATCTTTAATTTAACGCTAGAAGCAGTAGCGGAGGAAGCGGGAATTAGTAAGGGTGGTTTGCTTTATCACTATCCGTCGAAGGAAGCGCTTGTAAAAGGCATGGTCGAGCATTTGGCAAGTAACTACCAAGAAAAAATTAATAAGAATGCATGCGCTGACCCAATTGAAAAAGGAAAATGGACACGGTCTTTTCTAGATGTCACATTTAATCAAAGTTATGAGAACAAAGACATGAATGCCGGGCTGCTTGCTGCTAAAGCTGTGAATTCAGACTTGCTAGAACCGATCCGAGAGGCTTATAAAAGCTGGCAGAAGGAGATTGAGAATGATGGATTGGATCCCGTGAAAGCAACGATCATCCGTCTGGCGATTGATGGAATCTGGTTATCCGAGCTGTTTGATCTTTACCAACTCGACGAAGAGAAAAAGGAAGAGATCTATAACACGTTAAAATCATGGGCAGAAGAATGAACATAATTATATAATAATCCGCAAGCTCCACCCTTTTTAGGGAGGAGCTTTTATTATGCAATTTTATAAAGGTGAACATATTAAGAGTAATAAGGCTGTTAATTCCTAATCCAGACTACTAGAGACTTGAAACAAAACCGTCCGGATGGTATAGTTTCTGATTTCATCCCAAATCTTGACACACCTGCAGCAGGCAGCAATGGAACGGATATGCAGACACCTGCTGAACGTCACCAGCCTGTAGGAGAACTGCTTCCGGAAATGTGTACATTGGACTGCGGAAGTACAAACTTCGGTAATATGATTTATTTGAGTCCGACTGACTGGCTTAGAGAACAGGCGAAATTAATACAAGAATGCGGAGTTAAACCTGAGCTGGAGTGTTTTGATACGGGCCATATCCGTTTTGCCAATCAACTGATTCAAGAAGGGCTTATAGACGGCGATCCAATGTTCCAGTTTTGCATGGGAATTCCTTGGGGAGCGGAAGCAGACGCTGAAACGATTTTATATATGAAGAATCGTATCCCTGAAAATGCTCATTGGTCTGCGTTTGGAATCGGACGTATGCAAATGCCGATTGCCACGCAATCTGCTATGCTCGGCGGCAATATCCGCGTTGGTCTGGAAGATAATATATATTTGAAAAAAGGTGTGCCGGCACGTAACGACCAGCTTGTTGATAAAGCTGTTCAGATGCTGCACGGCAATGGATTGGACGTCTTGACACCACAAGAAGCTCGCGAACAATTCAATCTACGAAATCCTCATAAAGGAGGCCAATAAAAATGAAGGAAGCAATCAAGAAAGTTTCCGTTATCGGAACCGGAGTTATTGGAAATGGCTGGATTGCACGCTTTTTAGCACAAGGCTATGATGTTACCGCATTTGACCCGGCAGAAGGTGCTGAAGAACGCACACGGAAAGCGATTGATCACGCTTGGACGTCACTCGAAAAACGAGGTCTTGCTCCAGACGCTTCTAAAGATCGTTTAACGTTTAAAGACGACTTAGCAGAAGCAGTGGCAGATGCTGACTATATTCAAGAGAATGTTCCGGAACGTGAAGAATTGAAAAAGAATGTGTTGAACACGATTGATCAGCATGCCAAACCAGAAGACATGATAGGATCAAGTACTTCTGGAATTATGCCAAGCATTTTACAGGCCGGCATGAAGCATCCTGAGCGATTCTTTGTTGCGCATCCGTTTAACCCTGTTTATTTACTTCCGCTTGTCGAAGTGATAGGGGGCAAAAAAACCAATGGAGCAGTCATTGAAATGGCTAACAAGTTTTTCGAATCCATTGATATGAAGCCTCTAGTTCTTCATAAAGAAATAGATGGCCATGTTGCAGATCGTTTAATGGAAGCATTGTGGCGTGAAGCACTTCACCTTGTTAATGATGGAATCGCCACAACAGAGGAAGTAGATAATGCGATCATTTACGGAGCGGGACTGCGCTGGGCTCAAATGGGTCCTTTCCTTACCTTCCACTTAGCTGGTGGTGAACAAGGCATGCGCCATATGTTAGAACAATTCGGACCAGCACTGAAACTGCCTTGGACAAAGCTCGAAGCTCCCGAACTCACAGATGAATTGAAGGAGCGCGTCATTGCGGGATGCGAAAGCTACTCCGGCGATCAATCCGTTGCTGAGCTCGAAGCCAAGCGTAATGAATTCCTAGTGAAATTACTGGATCTTGTAGAAGAATATTGGCCAGAATCGAAACAGTAGATTGGAGTGAAAAACATGCCTGAGCAAGCTTTTAATTATACCGATTATGTGCGAGAAGAGTGGGTCGATTATAACGGTCATATGAACGATGCGGCTTATGCTGCTGTATTCAGCTACGCAGTGGATTCTTTTATGGATGCTGTCGGTTTAGATGAAGAGTCGCGTCACTCACTAAGCTATACGATTTTTACACTTGAAACACACCTATGCTATTTAAAAGAAGCGCACAAAAATGAGCCGCTGCATGTTTCTGTTCAACTACTGGATGATGACGCTAAACGGCTGCACGTATTTTTCACCATGAAAAATGAAGCGGGAGAGCAGCTTGCTACAAGTGAGCAAATGTTAATGGGGATGAACACCTCAGAAGGCAGACCAGCTCCATTCCCGGAATCAGTATCGCAGCATATTCAGGAACTGCGACAGGAGCATGAACATTTAGAAACACCGAACCAAGTAGGGAGAAAGATTGGGATTAGACGATAAATTTTTTTAAACTCTCGATCCTTTCTGTATATTGACGCATCGTTTCTTTCGATAGAAACAACTGCGTCAATAACAGATCTTCTATCCATTAATATAGTTAAACAAGACTTCATTTTTTCTCTCATCGCCAAATGAGCGGGTGACTCCCCAAATCTTATCTACTTCAGTGCCATTTATTTCAGCGTCTAAATCATGAAAAATCCGGTGCAAATAACGAATCGACATTGAATCTCCCTCCTGCCCGATGACGAAAAAAGCCTCAGCATTAGAAAGATCATTCAAAACTTCTGAATCACTAAAGCCATCCTTTTTCAAATACGAAATATCCTCTTTTAATTGCTGCCATTCGGGGCTTTCTGCAAGCGTATGTAAATCAACAGAATCCAAGTGCCCCCAGCCGGCTAAGTCGTTTAAGTAATTATGCTGTTTACGAATAATCTCTTTCACCTTTGCTTCATCTTTATAAGCGACGTCCGTATCATAATCTCCATACTGGAATGTAACAAGAAAGTCCTTCGCTTCTTTGGACAAATTCTTTGCTTCGGCGATATTTCGACCGCCTTTTTCAGAAGAGTTTGCTGTTTTAGAAGCCTTTTCCTCATTGTTTATTTGGTTAGCAGCTTCTTCTCCCCCACCTTGCTTGCTCGCTTCGATTCTTTGATTGGTTAGATAAAAATAGACCCCTGTACCCGTTACCACTATGATGCTTAAACAAAGTAATGTAATTAAAAACACCTTCAATAAGTCCATCTCCTCTGTTTCCTAGTAAATTATTACATAACACAACCTATTATAACAATGAAATTCCATTTTCTGAATAATAGGATATAGAATAATAAATGACGTAAAAATGGATTATCGTAGATACAAAATGAAAAAAAGCTTCCCACAAGTTTCATTGAACTTATGAGAAGCTTCTTACTTTCATTTTAAAAAACCGGCAAACCGGCATCGGAAACATCATCTAGGACCTTGCTTTACCTTTTGTAGGCCAAAAGTTGCTGTAACGTGTGAATGTAACATCTAAAAAATCTTTTTAGAAATACTCCGTGGTTAAGGTTTAATTGTTCGTACCTTCAATTATCCACCAAGTTCTAATCGAGATCATTCCTTCTACTCGTTAATGAATAGACCTCAGGGTTCAGTGCTGAATCGAGATATTGCTTATTACTAAGTAATTTTCCTATTATATTTTTATTTTCTCTGACTGATTGATCTTTTTTTATAGTCTCCGTTTATAGCAGTCTGTTCAGAAAAATTATAATATAAACTTATATATTTTAAGTTCTTTTATAAAAGTTAGGCAAATGTTGGGCAAAAGGGGAACCCCCCCTCCTCCCCTCTAAAACCTTGGTATATCAAGGTTTATAGAGAAGAGATTACATCATGCCGCCCATGTAATGTGCAGTTTTATAGGTTCATATCTTCTTGTAGTAACCCCTTAGTTGCAACCTTGCATATAAAACTCCTTTTTAACTTTCAGGATAAAATTTTACTACTTTTTATACAAAGGATGGGCAAAATCATTTCGCTTAAAAACTGACGAATTAGATCATGAGTGGAAACTGTTAATCTTGCACACGCTGGAAATCGAAATAACGCCGGATGAAATTAGAGAGTTTTTTTAAAAATATAAAATAAAAAAGCTTAAATAAAAAGAAGGCTAACCTCTAATCATTTATTAAAGTTATTAGCAATTTGATCGAACATTATTCTAAAGCGTGTAATCAATTTCAGTTGGACTCATCTCGAAGGGCTCGACGGCGTTCGTGCAGCACCAGCAGGATAATCATCCCCATTATTACACCTAAGACGATGCCGGCCTGGGTGGTCAACAACCATGCCAATGGGTACTCTGGGGAGGGTGGCGCATCGAGTCGAACTGAAGATAAGGCGGAATAGAGGTTGTTGGAGAACAACGCTCCCGATGAAATCCATGCCGCTGCCATAGGGGGTAGAAACCACCTCGACCCACGGCGGGATGCTATCACCAGTATGCCCCACGCACCAGCAAAGGACCACACGCCTGTACTCAATGACAGCAGGTGCCACCACACATCGCGTTCACCCATGGTTGCCGGATCGATGCCGAAAGAGCCGCCAACGGCCCAAAACACCTTGATGATACCGAGCAGAATGCAGCCGGCAAAGACGATCCTAGCCAAGATGATCTGCAGTTGTCGAGTATTGCCCGGCAACTCCTTGTAGTCGGTTATACCACTCAGCGCCTCTGGCCAACGTGCCTTTGCATACCCCGTTAATGCAAGCGGCAGGAAGATGCCGATCCCGAAAAGTGAGATCATGACAAAAATCTGCTCGTATACCCAGAAGTCGGCGGCACCTGCCTCTTGATCCCGGATCATAGCTGCAGGGCCCAGAACCGGTGCAATCAACAGCATGGGAACGAGCAAACCGGTACCAACCCAAATGGGTAGAGCAACCAACCACGCAGGTAGCCGCTCCCCCCACGGCCTGCAGAACGCCATTGCCAGAAGGATACCAATCGCAGCGAGAACGGCGGTTACTGCGTTTATAATGCGCCAGCTGGAGTCACCCATTTGCTCAGTTGGAAGGAAGAGACCGAAAGTCCATACGATTTTGATCAGCAGATAAGGTGTTACTGCTATTACGGCACCATAACCGCAGATTCTACGCAACCACATCAATCTTGAGGCCTGCCTCTCAGCACTATTTGTCATCTTCTCATCTCCTCTACAAGTTCTAACTCACTTTGTTTCATACTTTTACCGCTTTTAAACCTTTCTTGTACAACTTTCAAGTACTTATATTTCCTAGACTCATATTAGTGCCTTGCATAATGTGCAGCAATGCCGAGTGAAATGCCCCATACAAGAAACAGTCCATACCAAACATACCCCCATGCTGCCATTGGGTTCGCGTCTTGTGCAGCAAATGCGGGAGTTGATTGGACTCTGCCGATCGCAAACTGAAATTGAAGGACAAAATAGCTAAAGCCCCATACAGAAAGTCCGATCGAACCGATCCAAGCAGGGACAACCAACAACCATCTTGGAATCCGGTTACCCCAAGACTTTGAAAAGGCAAGCGCAAACATGGCTGCGAGAACAGAGAGACCTCCCATTACCCAAAAACCGATCGCCTGAGCCCAGAAATCATTTGGAGCTCTATCGAAGTCTCCAGGAAAAGCTAGTGGCACCCCTAATCCCCACCAAAAGTGCGGGAGAGCATATAATAAGGCTGATATGCAGGCTGAATATCCAGCCCAATTCATTCGTTTAACATTCATAATAAAATCACCTCAAAACCATTGTACTCAGCAAAAGGAAAGTCGAGGTGACCTCGAGTTTAAATCTAGTTTAAGTTTTGATATAAGAAAAGCAGAAGTATGCCTGGTTTCACAGATGCGGGTTTGATCATCCTAAAGATGTTTACACCACGTATTTCATTGGTGTAACTTTGAAATAAAGTTTGATTAAAAATATCCCACAAATCCTCATTCTACGGCAAAAGAAAATATCCATTTTGAAAAAAGATTTTATCAAGACCTAAATTAAAAAAATAAATAAATTAAAGGACATTACATATTTTATATGACTAATATGTAATGTCCTTTCTTATTCCCCTGGATCGACTTATCTCCACCAAAGAGAAAAGTTAAAAAAAGAAGCTTCCGACAAGATCAATTCTCTTACCGAAAGCTTCATTTTTTAACGTTTTTTATAAAAGTTGGGCAAATGATGGGCAGAAGGGGATTTCCACCCCTTCAACCGCCTCCAAAACCTTGATATATCAAGGTTATTAGAGGGAAGTTTACATCATGCCGCCCATTCCACCCATGCCGCCCATGTCAGGCATTCCGCCGCCAGCGCCGCCGCCTTCTTCAGGCTTATCAGCGACAACTGCTTCGGTAGTTAGGAACATAGCTGCTACAGAAGCTGCGTTTTGAAGTGCGTAGCGAGTTACTTTTGTAGGGTCAACGATACCAGCTTCGATCATGTTTACCCACTCATCGCTTGCAGCATTGTAGCCTATGCCGATTGCTTCTTTTTTCAAGCGCTCAACGATTACAGAACCTTCAAGGCCAGCGTTGTGTGCGATTTGGCGGATTGGCTCTTCTAGTGCGCGAAGAACAATGTTCACACCTGTTTGAACGTCGCCTTCTCCTTCGATAGCAGAAACTTTGCTGTATACGTTCACTAGCGCTGTTCCACCACCGGATACGATTCCTTCTTCTACTGCAGCGCGAGTAGAGTTCAAGGCATCCTCGATGCGAAGTTTACGCTCTTTTAATTCTGTTTCAGTTGCTGCGCCAACTTTGATGACAGCTACACCGCCAGCAAGTTTAGCTAAGCGCTCTTGAAGCTTTTCTTTATCGAATTCAGAAGTAGTTTCTTCTACTTGTGCACGGATTTGGTTTACGCGTGATGCGATATTTGCAGAATCGCCGGCTCCTTCAACAACTGTCGTGTTTTCTTTCGTTACAACAACTTTTGAAGCGCGTCCCAATTGACCGATTTCTGCAGATTTCAAATCAAGGCCAAGATCTTCTGTGATTACATCTCCGCCTGTAAGAACAGCGATGTCTTCAAGCATAGCTTTACGGCGGTCACCGAAGCCTGGAGCTTTAACAGCTACCGCATTGAAAGTTCCGCGAAGTTTGTTTAATACTAATGTAGCAAGAGCTTCACCTTCAATGTCTTCAGCAATCAATAATAGCGGCTTGCCTTGTTGAACAACCTGCTCAAGCACAGGAAGGATCTCTTGAATGTTAGTGATTTTTTTGTCAGTGATCAAGATGTAAGGATCGTCAAGAACCGCTTCCATCTTATCAGAGTCAGTAACCATGTAAGGAGATGCGTATCCGCGGTCGAATTGCATTCCTTCAACCACTTCAAGTTCAGTTGTGAAGCCTTTAGATTCTTCGATCGTAATAACGCCGTCGTTTCCAACGCGCTCCATCGCTTCTGCAATCAAGCTTCCTACTTCTTCGTCAGCGGCAGAAATAGCAGCAACCTGAGCAATAGATTCTTTTCCTTCGATTGGTTTAGAGATTTCTTTTAGATTTTCAACAGCAACAGCAACAGCTTTTTCAATCCCTTTGCGAACGCCGACAGGGTTAGCGCCAGCTGTTACGTTTTTAAGACCTTCACGAATCATAGCTTGAGCTAGAACTGTAGCAGTCGTTGTACCGTCACCAGCTACATCGTTTGTTTTACTAGCAACTTCGGCTACTAGCTTCGCACCCATGTTTTCAAATGCGTCTTCCAGCTCGATTTCTTTTGCAATCGTTACACCGTCATTTGTAATTAAAGGTGAACCGAATTTTTTCTCAAGAACGACATTGCGTCCTTTCGGTCCTAACGTTACTTTTACAGCATCAGCAAGTGCATCTACACCGCGAAGCATGGCACGGCGAGCTTCTTCGCTAAATTTAATATCTTTTGCCATCGTTTCGAAACCTCCTCATAATTTTAAAAATACGTTATTTATTTCTTAACCGATAACAGCTAAAATGTCGCTTTCGCGTAAAATTAAGTATTCAGTGCCTTCATATTTTACTTCAGTTCCGGCATATTTTGAGAAGATAATACGGTCTCCTGTTTTTACTTCTAATGCAACGCGCTCTCCGCTTTCTAACACGCGACCTGAACCAGCAGCAACAATTTTACCTTCCTGCGGCTTTTCTTTTGCGGAATCAGGCAAAACAATCCCGCTTGCAGTTTTTTCTTCAGATTCAACGAGTTCGATGACAACGCGATCACCTAATGGCTTTAACAATGAAACAACCTCCTCAATATAGTAAGTATGTAGTATTAGCACTCAACACTAATGAGTGCTAACACAGTTAATATAATATAGAAACTCTCAAGCAATTTCAAGTATAATGATTAAATTTTTTTCACGCTTACATGTATCGACAGTTTTCTTCGGAAACCCTTTGTAACCGAATATTTTCACTGTTTATGATACAATAATATGAAGTTCCACCCGACCTATTTAGAAAAGGAGTTCCGAGTCTTTGAATAAACAATATTGGTTCATCATTCTCACATACGTCTTGATGCATCTTTCATCAATTATTGGTTTGCCTCTTCTTTTTGCAATGGGCTATGAGCAAACTGAAGCAGCGGGCATCTGGACCATTTCCAGCTTTACAATCTGCCTGATCGTCGTTTTATTGATTTTGCGAACAGCACCCAAAACAACGCTTCGCAATAAATCGAAGGCATCGGTCGGTGCATCAATCGGATGGGCGATTGGCGGTATTTTTCTTGCATATTTCTCGCAGATCATAGCCGCTACCATCGAAATGTATATTTTTAGAATTGATCCGGGTTCTGAAAATACTGAGGCCATTTTAGCGCTTATTAAATCACTTCCATTAGTAATCGTTGTTTCCTCTATTTTCGGCCCGATTTTAGAAGAAATTATTTTCAGGAAAATTATCTTCGGCTCGCTGTATAAAAAAATGAACTTTTTCTTTGCTGGTTTAATCAGTTCGGTTATTTTTGCGGTCGTGCACATGGATTTCACCCATATTCTTCTTTATACTGCTATGGGGTTTGCCTTTGCCTTTTTATATGTAAGGACAAAACGGATAATAGTGCCGATTATCGCCCATATTTCGATGAACACGTTTGTCGTGATACTTCAGCTCAATTATGATCGCATACTCGAATTGCAAAAAGAGCTCGAGAAAATGCAGTTGATCATAGGTGGTTTCTTTTCATGAGAAGTCCTGCAGCATGGGGTGCCATCTATCTAATTGTAGGAATCATATTCATCTACTTTGCGGCTGTATCTCCTGAAAACATGTGGTCCTTCCACAGCTTCCTACTCATGATACTAGCCGCTTATAATATCTACACGGCTATAAAAATGTTTGCATTTTCGAACCAGCTCAGAAAAGCAAAGAAATAGAAAAAGACGTCTCGCTCATGAGACGTCTTTTTCTATTTTCCGGACTGCCGAAATGACAACAATCTTAAACCATTTTTTCTTCTGTGGAATAATGCTTTAAGAAATAAACCAATGATTGAAGCTCTACTGCCAAGTCTATATGATGAATGCGAATGTGTCCCGGCACATTCAAACGGGCCGGTGTGAAATTAAGAATTCCCTTGATACCCAATTTAACTAGACGATCGGTTATCGATTGAGCAGCTTGCGCTGGTACAGTTAAAATCGCAACGGGAATGTCAGCCGGAAAACGGCTCTCAAGCTCATCTAAATCATAGACGGGCACTCCGCCTACATCTGTACCTATTTTGTTTTCACTGATATCAAAAGCCATCGAAATTTTCGTATTATTGTTTTTGATAAAATTATAATGAAGAAAAGCAGTACCCAAATTTCCTACTCCGATTAAGGCTACGCTCGTCATTTCATCCTGATTCAGCGTTTTGCTGAAAAAAGAAAGCAGGTAATTGACGTTATACCCATAGCCTTTTTTGCCGAGCGCTCCAAAATATGAGAAGTCCCGGCGAATCGTCGCTGAATCTACTTTTACTGCATCACTAAGCTCTGCTGAAGATACTCGCTGCTTCCCAGAGGCATGCAAATTTTTTAAAAAACGATAATACAGCGGCAGACGCTTTGCTGTCGCTTGGGGAATTTTTGATTGATCCATATTCATTTGCGATCCTCCATCGTTGATTCTCTAGATTTTACCCCTTGAAAAATCGCCGCTCTTCCCTCCTGTTTTTTTCATTAGATAGGTTGGGCCAATAATCATCCCCTTGTCTATCGCCTTACACATATCATAGACGGTGAGAGCGCAAACGGACGCGGAAGTTAGCGCTTCCATTTCTACCCCCGTACTTCCCTTTGTTTTTACCATTGCTTGAATCATTAATTCATGATTCTCTTCGTCATTGCTCCAGCTAAAAGAGATGTCTACTCCTTTTAAGGGAATCGGATGACACATGGGAATAATAGTCGACGTTTGTTTTGCGGCCATAATGCCGGCAATTTGTGCTACGGAAAGGACATCTCCTTTTCCAATTTCCTGCCTGACGATTTTATCATATACTTCCTGATTCATTTGAACGCTTGATACTGCGATCGCCGTACGGACAGAATCGCTTTTCTCGCTAATATCGACCATCTTGGCTCTGCCTTGGTCATTAAAATGAGTGAATTTATTCATAGTAAAACTCTCCTTAAAAAGATCATACACTATTTTCTTCAATCTGTCTTTTTTTCTGGATAGTTTCTTTGATCTTATTGCCGTATTGTTTGCCGCTCTTTGCACAATAAGCTACACTAAAACTAACAGAGGTGAATCATCATGATTGTATTACAAGTCAACCAATTATATAAATCGTTCGGAGCAGAACCAATTCTATCCAATATCAAACTGGAGGTTAAATCCTCAGACCGTATAGCGATCGTCGGAAGGAACGGAGCAGGAAAATCCACCTTGCTAAAAATTATCGCAGGTCAGCTTGGATATGAAAAGGGAGAAATTATTAAACCAAAGGATTTATCTCTCGGCTACCTGGCTCAGCATACCGATCTTCAATCGGAACGAACGCTGCAAGAAGAATTGCTGTCCGTTTTCAGCCATCTTCAGGACATGGAAAAAGAAATGCGGTCTCTTGAAGAAAGAATGGCATCGGTTCAGCCTCAAGAGTTAGATCAGCTTATGAAAACCTACGACCGGCTGCAGCATGATTTTAAAGAACGGGGCGGCTACCAGTATGAAGCGGATGTCAGGTCCGTCTTGCACGGCTTAGGCTTTGCTGATTTTGATCAGGGAACAAAGATACAAAGCTTAAGCGGGGGTCAAAAAACCCGGCTTAAGCTTGGAAAGCTCTTGCTAAGCAGTCCGGATCTATTAATTCTTGATGAGCCGACCAACCACTTGGATATCGATACATTAACATGGCTTGAGCATTACTTGCAATCTTACAACGGAGCGATACTGATTGTTTCCCATGACCGCTACTTTCTGGATAAAGTCGTAACTCAGGTTTACGAGCTCTCACGTACAGAAAGCAAAAAATATAATGGAAATTACAGCTCCTATTTGAAGCAAAAAGCGGAAGATCTGGAAAGAAACATGAAGATCTATGAAAAACAGCAAACAGAAATTTCTCAGCTAAAGGATTTTGTCGAGCGAAACATTGCCCGCGCGTCAACAACAAAAAGAGCACAAAGCAGAAGAAAGCAGCTTGAAAAAATGGAAGTGCTGAATAAACCGCTTGGTGATGAAAAATCCGCTTCTTTTCGGTTTGAAATCACCCGGCAGAGCGGAAGCCAAGTCATCAGTGCAGAGGAGTTAACGATCGGCTATTCGGGTAAACCTCCGGTTCTCGAGGATATCTCCTTTCAAGTAACCAGAGGAGAAAGCGTAGCACTTGTCGGTCCGAATGGAATCGGAAAATCCACCCTTCTTAAAACCCTCATGCAAACGATCTCTCCCACTACCGGCCATATTCAAATAGGCACTAATGTTAGTATTGGGTACTATGATCAGGAACAAGCAAGGCTGAATTCTTCCAAAACGGTCCTGCATGAATTATGGGACGATTATCCTGGAGTCAATGAAAAAGAGATACGGACATGTTTAGGTAATTTTTTATTCTCCGGTGATGATGTACTAAAAAATGTGCAGTCGTTAAGCGGAGGTGAAAAAGCCAGACTTGCATTGGCCAAGCTCATGATGCAAAAGGCAAATTTTCTTATCCTTGACGAGCCGACAAACCATCTCGACCTCGACAGCAAAGAGATTCTGGAAAATGCTCTTATTGAATATCCCGGTACGATCCTGTTTGTTTCTCACGATCGATATTTTATTAATCGAATTGCTTCCAAAGTATTTGAGCTGTCACCAAAAAACGTGGAAGAATACTTAGGCGATTACGATTACTATATTGAGAAAAAAGCAAACCAGTTGGAGCTGGAACGCTTGGCTGAAGAAGGAGCAAATAAACAGCAAACCCCCCCCTCATCAGAAGCTAAACGAAGCTATGAAGATGAAAAGGAATTGAAAAAAAAGAAGCGCCAGCGCGAACGCAGAATAGCCGAAATTGAAGAACGGATCACAGAGCTGGAAGAGCTGATAGATATGAACAACCACAGACTTACTGATCCTGAAGTATATCAAGATCATGAACAGGTTCAGGACATTGACGCCGGTACAGAAAAAATGAATCTTGAACTGGAAGCCCTGCTTGCAGAATGGGAAAGCTTATCTTCAGAAGAATAAATGCACAGCTCCGCAGACGAATGCGGAGCTGTTTTTATCCACAGGTTAAATCCTTTGTTCACAAGATAAAATAGATGTTACCCACATAATCCACTATCTTGATAATATTTATCCACAAAACCACCATAGATTGAAGTACTGTTTTTCAATAAAGAAAGCGATTTTATTCACACCTGTTAATTAGTGTGGATAACTGTGTGTAAAAAGTTTTGGTTGAAAAGTCCGACAAATGGGATTAGTGCTGTTAATGAAGGACGTGGAGCACTCGTGCAATACATGCGTGCACTCGTAGTAAAGGGGGCTTCTGTTCAATTATCCCTGACATTTGTTCAATTACTCCCAAGTTCTGTCCAATTATATTTAAGATCTGTTCAATTTCTCCCGTAATCTCATTGTTTCAGAACAAAAAAGCCCCATCCATTTGATGAGACTTTAAAAAGCTGTTAACGGCAGACCTGGTTGTCCGTTCATATCCAGTTGTCCCCGTGATCCCTTCTCAAACGCCACTGTCCCTGCGGCTGCGATCATTGCCGCATTATCGGTACATAAAGACAGCGGAGGGATGACAAGTTCAATTGATTCATTGTTGCGGAAGGCTTGCTCAAGCGACTGCCTTAATCCTTGATTTGCCGCTACTCCTCCTGCAAGTAGGATTTGTTTTACTTCATACTCTTTTGCCGCTCGTTCTGTTTTGTTTACAAGAACATCAATGACACTTGATTGAAAACTTGCTGCTAAATCTTCTTTCGGGATCGAAATGCCTTTTTGTGAAGCATTGTGAAGAGTGTTTATAACAGCAGATTTTAAGCCGCTAAAGCTAAAGTTGTATGAATCCTCCATCCATGCCCGGGGAAGCGGGATGGATGCTTCACCTTTTTGCGCCAGCTTATCAATTTGCGGCCCTCCCGGATAGGGAAGCCCCATTGTCCGCGCTACTTTATCGTATGCCTCTCCGGCCGCATCGTCCAGTGTCTGTCCGATGACTTCAAACTCTCCATGCTCCTTCATATAAATCAATTCGGTATGACCACCTGAGACAACCAAGGCAAGCGCAGGGAATTTGATCTCTTGAATCAGCCGATTGGCATAAATATGCCCGGCAATATGGTGAACCCCTACAAGCGGAATTTGATGGGCAAAGCTTAACGCCTTAGCGGCATTAACTCCGATCAACAGAGCGCCAACGAGCCCAGGTCCTTCGGTAACCGCAATTGCATCTATCTCTTGAAAAGTTAAGCCTGATTGCTGTAAAGCTTCTTCCAGCACAATCGTCATTTGTTCCACGTGATGTCTCGAAGCGATTTCCGGCACCACTCCGCCAAATCGTTTATGGCTGTCGATTTGGGAAGCAACGACATTCGATACAATTTCCGTGCCATTTTTAACAATGGCTGCTGCTGTTTCATCACAGCTTGTTTCAACGCCTAAAATATAGATATCTTTTTTATTCTCCATTTAATTTCACCCACATGACATACGCATCTTCCCCGTTATCCGTATAATAGTTTTTTCTGATGCCGCCTGGAAGGAATCCTAGCTTTCGATACAACCCTTGAGCTGGATAGTTAGTCACCCTCACTTCCAATGACAGCTGCTTTGCTCCTTTTTGTTTACACACTCTGATCGCCGTTTTCAAAAGCTCTTCTCCATAGTACTTTCCCCTATATTCTTTCAAAATTGCTATGTTCGTAATTTGTGCATTATCTATTATGATCCATATGCCGCAATAGCCGATGACACGATTGTCTTTTTCAAGCACTAAATAATGAGCGTATTGATTATGGTAAAGCTCATGATAAAAGGACTCCTTTTTCCATGGAGTAGTAAAAGAACTTCTTTCTATATGATAAACTTCATCTATATCTTTTACTTCCATATATCTGATCATCAATTGAGTGTCCATAGCTCACCTTATTTTTGCTGTCTTTTCAGCCATTTTGCCTCTGCTTCTGCCAACCGGATATAATTGGGAACAAGGGTATGCGTACTTTCCGGATCTACATCCTTTCCCAGAAACGCCAGCTCTGAAGGTCTTGGCGAACTAAGTCCTTCTTGGCCAAAGCAAGCCTTTTCTCCTAATGCCTCCTGAATCTCATCTTGGTAAACAGAAACATCATGGCCGAGAAAAAGAACAGGCATATTTTCTTTTTTTAGTTGTTCAAGCCAATCTTTCATTAACACATTTTGATCTTCTTCAATCGTAAGAAGTTTTTCGTCTTCGTATTGATAAAGCCCTGTGTATACCTGACCTCGTCTCGCATCGAACAGAGGACAGATCTTACCTGCAAAATAACGGCCGTTTGCTGCGAGTACCTTTAAGCTGGATACGGGTACTACGGGAATTTGTAAAGACCAAGCGAAAGTCTTTGCAATCGTCACTCCGATACGTACCCCAGTATATGAACCAGGACCGTTTGCTACTACAATTTTCTTTACTTCTGATGGACTTTTATTTGCATCTTGCAACAGCCTTTCGATACCGGGCATAGCCCGCACCGAATGATTTTTTTGTAAATAGGTAATATGCTCTGCAATTATTGTTTTACCTTCAACCAGTGCTAGACCTAATGTCTGGTTGGAAGTGTCTATTGATAATATTGTCATTATTTGTTGATCTCCCTGCCAATCGATTCATAACGCTCGCCTGTTGCCTTGAGGGTGATTTCTCTTTTTTCATCACCGGCTCGCTTAATTACAATATCAATGCGTTCTTCTGGCAGCTGGTCTGCAATGAGATGCGCCCATTCCACAAGACAAACGCCGGAGCCGTAAAAGTACTCTTCAAGTCCGAGATCCTCTTCACCTTCACCCATCCGGTAAACATCCATATGGAAAAGCGGCATTCTTCCGCTTTGATATTCCTTGATAATAGTAAAGGTAGGGCTATTAACAATTTCTTTAATGTTCAGCCCCTCAGCAAACCCCTTTGTAAACGTCGTTTTTCCTGCCCCAAGATCGCCTTCTAATGTAATAACATCTCCTTCTTGAACATGCACGGCAAGCTTTTTGGCAAGGGCTTTAGTTTCTTCAGGTCCTGTTGTATAAAATAATAATGGTTTCATCATATTTCACCTATCTTTGTTTAAAATGATTATAGCCCTTTTTTCCAAGGATCTCCGCATGATTATTTTCATTCAAGAAAACCTTAGAAACTCCTTGTTTCGTCACATGCCCAATTGGATACACTTGAATCTTTGCAGCTTCACATTCTTTATAAAAATCATCCCACACTTCATGCGGAATCGTTCCTGCCAGTTCAAAATCTTCTCCGCCAAATAAAACCCATTCCTCCCATTTCGAACCCAGTTTTTTTAATTCAGGGTGTACAGGGAGCTGCTCTTTATTTATTTCTATTGTAACATTGCTAGCTTCTGCAATTTCATTTAATTCACTAGAAAGACCGTCACTAATATCATTCAATGCAACTCGTCCATATCGTGAACATATCAGTCCCACATCGACTCTGGGCACTGGTTTTTTATGACGCTGTAAAAAATATTGGCGCAATGCATCACTCTCAATTTTACATTCTTTATATAATAGAGACAGGCCTGCCGCTGATGAACCTAAATAACCCGTCACGAAAACAGTATCACCTGGTCTGGCGTAGCTTCGTAAACAAGCCTTTCCTTTTTCAATTTCTCCGATAGCCGTTACAGTAATGATCAGCTTATCCTCCGTGGATACTGTATCTCCGCCCAGTAAGTCCATATGATACAGCTTTGCCAGGTCCTTCATTCCTCCATACATTTCATCGATTTGTTCCTCTCTCCACGTTGAAGGAATAGCGAGGGAAACTAAATAATACTTCGGAATTCCGCCCATTGCAGCAATGTCACTTATATTTATGGCAAGCGCTTTGTAACCAATTTCAGACGGAGAAGAAAAGTGAGTCAGAAAATGGATACCTTCCACCATTGTATCTACACAGACAATTTCATTGAATTCAGTTCTGGCAGAGTAAATCGCTGCATCATCGCCTACTCCAACTTTCACTTCTTTTCTATTATATGTATTATGAGTAATACGACTGATCAGTTCAAATTCATCCATCCTTCCCCCTCCTCCCTTCATAGCATGCTTTCACTTTTATACATTAGTTTATCCGATTTGTTCACGCGTTCCAAGCACTAGATTTTTCGCTTATAGTCAAAATAAAATTTAGACATAAAAAAAAACGAAAACATTATGTTTCGTTTAGAAATTTATTATAATGGCGGTCCGGACGGGACTCGAACCCGCGACCTCCTGCGTGACAGGCAGGCATTCTAACCAACTGAACTACCGGACCATTGTTTTAACGCATTCTATTGACTCTTCTGAATATGTATATTCAATAGAAATACTTTGAATTTTGGTTGCGGGGACAGGATTTGAACCTGTGACCTTCGGGTTATGAGCCCGACGAGCTACCGAACTGCTCCACCCCGCGATGATATAAAATATACATGCGTTAGTTTTGCGTATATATAAACCAAGCTTGGCGGCGTCCTACTCTCACAGGGGGAATCCCCCAACTACCATCGGCGCTGAAGAGCTTAACTTCCGTGTTCGGCATGGGAACGGGTGTGACCTCTTCGCCATCGCCACCAAACTATGGGTTACGGCTTCCGATGAACGGCGGACTTCGTTGTCATCTTCGTTCAGTCGCATCCTCACGTACTTAAGTACGCTCCGGTGCTCCTTCACTCGATTCCTAGAATTCCTTGTTCCTCGGGAACCCTCTTGGGTTCGATAAGTGAACCGTAAGAGAGATATGTTCTCTCAAAACTGGATAACGTGGGGAGTATATGACATTCAATTAAACTAGGTTAAGTCCTCGATCGATTAGTATCTGTCAGCTCCATGTGTCACCACACGTCCACCTCAGACCTATCTACCTGATCATCTTTCAGGGATCTTACTTCCATAGGGAATGGGAAATCTCATCTTGAGGGGGGCTTCATGCTTAGATGCTTTCAGCACTTATCCCGTCCGCACATAGCTACCCAGCGATGCCCTTGGCAGAACAACTGGTACACCAGCGGTGCGTCCATCCCGGTCCTCTCGTACTAAGGACAGCTCCTCTCAAATTTCCTGCGCCCACGACGGATAGGGACCGAACTGTCTCACGACGTTCTGAACCCAGCTCGCGTACCGCTTTAATGGGCGAACAGCCCAACCCTTGGGACCGACTACAGCCCCAGGATGCGATGAGCCGACATCGAGGTGCCAAACCTCCCCGTCGATGTGGACTCTTGGGGGAGATAAGCCTGTTATCCCCGGGGTAGCTTTTATCCGTTGAGCGATGGCCCTTCCATGCGGAACCACCGGATCACTAAGCCCGACTTTCGTCCCTGCTCGACTTGTAGGTCTCGCAGTCAAGCTCCCTTGTGCCTTTACACTCTGCGAATGATTTCCAACCATTCTGAGGGAACCTTTGGGCGCCTCCGTTACATTTTAGGAGGCGACCGCCCCAGTCAAACTGCCCACCTGACACTGTCTCCCCGCCCGATAAGGGCGGCGGGTTAGAAGGTCAATACAGCCAGGGTAGTATCCCACCGATGCCTCCACCGAAGCTGGCGCTCCGGTTTCAAAGGCTCCTACCTATCCTGTACAAGCTGTACCAACATTCAATATCAGGCTGCAGTAAAGCTCCACGGGGTCTTTCCGTCCTGTCGCGGGTAACCTGCATCTTCACAGGTACTATAATTTCACCGAGTCTCTCGTTGAGACAGTGCCCAGATCGTTGCGCCTTTCGTGCGGGTCGGAACTTACCCGACAAGGAATTTCGCTACCTTAGGACCGTTATAGTTACGGCCGCCGTTTACTGGGGCTTCAGTTCGCACCTTCGCTTACGCTAAGCGCTCCCCTTAACCTTCCAGCACCGGGCAGGCGTCAGCCCCTATACTTCGCCTTGCGGCTTCGCAGAGACCTGTGTTTTTGCTAAACAGTCGCCTGGGCCTATTCACTGCGGCTTCTCGGGGCTATTCACCCTAAGAAGCACCCCTTCTCCCGAAGTTACGGGGTCATTTTGCCGAGTTCCTTAACGAGAGTTCTCTCGATCACCTTAGGATTCTCTCCTCGCCTACCTGTGTCGGTTTGCGGTACGGGCACCATTTTCCTCGCTAGAGGCTTTTCTTGGCAGTGTGGAATCAGGAACTTCGCTACTAAAATTTCACTCGCCATCACAGCTCAGCCTAATAAGGAAACGGATTTACCTATCTCCTTAGCCTAACTGCTTGGACGCGGATATCCAACACCGCGCTTACCCTATCCTCCTGCGTCCCCCCATTGCTCAAACGGAAAGGAGGTGGTACAGGAATATCAACCTGTTGTCCATCGCCTACGCCTTTCGGCCTCGGCTTAGGTCCCGACTAACCCTGAGCGGACGAGCCTTCCTCAGGAAACCTTAGGCATTCGGTGGAGGGGATTCTCACCCCTCTTTCGCTACTCATACCGGCATTCTCACTTCTAAGCGCTCCACCAGTCCTTCCGGTCTGGCTTCACAGCCCTTAGAACGCTCTCCTACCACTGTTCGAAGAACAGTCCGCAGCTTCGGTGATACGTTTAGCCCCGGTACATTTTCGGCGCAGAGTCACTCGACCAGTGAGCTATTACGCACTCTTTAAATGGTGGCTGCTTCTAAGCCAACATCCTGGTTGTCTGAGCAACTCCACATCCTTTTCCACTTAACGTATACTTTGGGACCTTAGCTGGCGGTCTGGGCTGTTTCCCTTTCGACTACGGATCTTATCACTCGCAGTCTGACTCCCAAGGATAAGTATTTGGCATTCGGAGTTTGACTGAATTCGGTAACCCGGTAGGGGCCCCTCGTCCAATCAGTGCTCTACCTCCAATACTCTTACCTTGAGGCTAGCCCTAAAGCTATTTCGGAGAGAACCAGCTATCTCCAGGTTCGATTGGCATTTCACCCCTACCCACACCTCATCCCCGCACTTTTCAACGTGCGTGGGTTCGGGCCTCCATTCAGTGTTACCTGAACTTCACCCTGGACATGGGTAGATCACCTGGTTTCGGGTCTACGACCACGTACTCATGCGCCCTATTCAGACTCGCTTTCGCTGCGGCTCCGTCTCTTCAACTTAACCTTGCACGGGATCGTAACTCGCCGGTTCATTCTACAAAAGGCACGCCATCACCCGTTAACGGGCTCTGACTACTTGTAGGCACACGGTTTCAGGATCTCTTTCACTCCCCTTCCGGGGTGCTTTTCACCTTTCCCTCACGGTACTGGTTCACTATCGGTCACTAGGGAGTATTTAGCCTTGGGAGATGGTCCTCCCGGATTCCGACGGGATTCCTCGTGTCCCGCCGTACTCAGGATCCACTTGGGAGGGAACGGACTTTCAACTACAGGGTTGTTACCTTCTTTGACGGGCCTTTCCAGACCTCTTCATCTACCCCGTTCCTTTGTAACTCCGTATCAAGTGTCCTACAACCCCAAGAGGCAAGCCTCTTGGTTTGGGCTAATCCCGTTTCGCTCGCCGCTACTTAGGGAATCGCGTTTGCTTTCTCTTCCTCCGGGTACTTAGATGTTTCAGTTCCCCGGGTCTGCCTTCTTATCTCTATGAATTCAAGATAAGATTCTGTTCCATTACGAACAGAGGGTTTCCCCATTCGGAAATCTCCGGATCAAAGCTTGCTTACAGCTCCCCGAAGCATATCGGTGTTCGTTCCGTCCTTCATCGGCTCCTAGTGCCAAGGCATCCACCGTGCGCCCTTTCTAACTTAACCGTTAGATCGAACTTACTACAAAAAAATCAATGTGAATGTCTTACTCTTTCGTTATCCAGTTTTCAAAGAACATCATCTTCATTTGAAGGAATGATCCTTCAAAACTAAACAAGATCGTACGTACCTGTCCCGAGGAAGCTCTCGGGAGAGCTCCCTCGTTTCCGTTCATTATCCTTAGAAAGGAGGTGATCCAGCCGCACCTTCCGATACGGCTACCTTGTTACGACTTCACCCCAATCATCTGCCCCACCTTCGGCGGCTGGCTCCAAATGGTTACCTCACCGACTTCGGGTGTTGCAAACTCTCGTGGTGTGACGGGCGGTGTGTACAAGGCCCGGGAACGTATTCACCGCGGCATGCTGATCCGCGATTACTAGCGATTCCAGCTTCATGCAGGCGAGTTGCAGCCTGCAATCCGAACTGAGAACAGATTTGTGGGATTGGCTAAACCTTGCGGTCTCGCAGCCCTTTGTTCTGCCCATTGTAGCACGTGTGTAGCCCAGGTCATAAGGGGCATGATGATTTGACGTCATCCCCACCTTCCTCCGGTTTGTCACCGGCAGTCACCTTAGAGTGCCCAACTGAATGCTGGCAACTAAGATCAAGGGTTGCGCTCGTTGCGGGACTTAACCCAACATCTCACGACACGAGCTGACGACAACCATGCACCACCTGTCACTCTGTCCCCGAAGGGAAAGCCCTATCTCTAGGGTGGTCAGAGGATGTCAAGACCTGGTAAGGTTCTTCGCGTTGCTTCGAATTAAACCACATGCTCCACCGCTTGTGCGGGCCCCCGTCAATTCCTTTGAGTTTCAGTCTTGCGACCGTACTCCCCAGGCGGAGTGCTTAATGCGTTTGCTGCAGCACTAAAGGGCGGAAACCCTCTAACACTTAGCACTCATCGTTTACGGCGTGGACTACCAGGGTATCTAATCCTGTTCGCTCCCCACGCTTTCGCGCCTCAGCGTCAGTTACAGACCAGAGAGTCGCCTTCGCCACTGGTGTTCCTCCACATCTCTACGCATTTCACCGCTACACGTGGAATTCCACTCTCCTCTTCTGCACTCAAGTTCCCCAGTTTCCAATGACCCTCCCCGGTTGAGCCGGGGGCTTTCACATCAGACTTAAAGAACCGCCTGCGCGCGCTTTACGCCCAATAATTCCGGACAACGCTTGCCACCTACGTATTACCGCGGCTGCTGGCACGTAGTTAGCCGTGGCTTTCTGGTCAGGTACCGTCAAGGTACCGGCTTATTCAACCGGCACGTGTTCTTCCCTGACAACAGAGCTTTACGATCCGAAAACCTTCATCACTCACGCGGCGTTGCTCCGTCAGACTTTCGTCCATTGCGGAAGATTCCCTACTGCTGCCTCCCGTAGGAGTCTGGGCCGTGTCTCAGTCCCAGTGTGGCCGATCACCCTCTCAGGTCGGCTACGCATCGTTGCCTTGGTGAGCCGTTACCTCACCAACTAGCTAATGCGCCGCGGGTCCATCTGTAAGTGGTAGCACAAGTGCCACCTTTGATCACAAAACCATGCGGTTTCGTGACGCATCCGGTATTAGCCCCGGTTTCCCGGAGTTATCCCAATCTTACAGGCAGGTTACCCACGTGTTACTCACCCGTCCGCCGCTAACCTTTCGGAGGCAAGCCTCCAAAGGTCCGCTCGACTTGCATGTATTAGGCACGCCGCCAGCGTTCGTCCTGAGCCAGGATCAAACTCTCCAATAAAAGTTTGACTGACTACGCATAGTCGCCTATGCGATTTTTTAAAACAAAATCTAGAATTAACAGGTACGTTTGTCTTGTTTAGTTTTCAAAGATCATTACTATTAAATGGAGCGGGTGATGAGAATCGAACTCACGACATCAGCTTGGAAGGCTGAGGTTTTACCACTAAACTACACCCGCATATTATTATTAATTGGCGCGCCCGAGAGGAGTCGAACCCCTAACCTTTTGATCCGTAGTCAAACGCTCTATCCAATTGAGCTACGGGCGCTTATCAGGCGACTTAGATATTGTATAACATTCTAGTTTCATAGTCAACACTTTTTTTAATTTTTTTTGGTGCATTCGAGAGGGACTCGAACCTCCACGGGGTCAACCCCCGTTCTATTGTACAACGTGATGTCATACGTCATTGCTTGATACACTTTACACTGATTCACATATTTTTGCAACAGTTTCGGGCAAAAAATGCGCACTTTCTTTTTTTAAAAAAACAAGTATAAACAACACTTTAAAAATGTTTTCATGTTTTGTTTGAAGTGCTTTGTTTTTCAGCGACGCATATTAATATACCATCTCTTTCAGAAGGTGTCAACAACTTTTATGAAATGTTTTTTGTCGCCTCATTTAATGACCTGGCATGTTTTCCGTATCTATAAGTAGCATGAAGCCACTCACCAACTTGGTACTTTGCATCAAATGATTTTATTACGTTCATACTATTATCTAAGACGAATACCTTTTTTCCATTTCGTACTTTTTCTGAGAGAAATCTTTTTATTGCTTCTGATACTTTTTCTTTTATGTTCAGATGTATGAGACTTTCCAGTTAAAGCTTTAGAAATTTTTTCACCATTAGTTCTATCTCCACCTTTAGAGATATTACAACATGGTTTTAATTGAGCAATTAAATCTCTTTCCAAAAGAACAGCTTCATCTATAGAAAGATTACTTCCATAAGCAAACTGCATGTAGAAATCTGTTACCATACTTTAATCCTTATAAACAGCATTACCAACAAAAACACCAGGAAAATCATAAATTAACTTTCTCTCAAGCTTAAAAATATTTACGGTACTTAATATAGTATTATCATTTGATGAAATTATATTAACTTACCTCTTTTTTACGGATTATATGAAGAACGTAAAGTCTTTCGAAGTAAAGACAACAATTGACGTATACGGACACTTATATCCAAACAAACAAAAAGAAAATCGCAGACGACTTACTTTAAGTGGGCAATTTCGGTCACAAATCATCATTAATTTTAAACATAAAAAAATACCAAGGATTCTACAATCCTTGGTATCATTGATGCGGTCGAGAGGACTCGAACCTCCACGGGGTCAACCCCCACTAGGCCCTCAACCTAGCGCGTCTGCCATTCCGCCACGACCGCATATTTTAATAGTGTTAAG